>JAYTVG010000949.1:0-3319 GCA_043744135.1 Deltaproteobacteria bacterium
GAGCTCGACCCCGACGGCGTGCCGAAGATGCCGGGCCGGCGCATCTGGTCGGACCACCCGGGCGTGTTGCAAGTGCTGGCCCCAAGCACGCTCGCGGAATTGATGCCGCCGCTGACGGGCATCGGCCAGCGCGACATCTTTTCGGGTTCGGCACCCCCGCTGCGCTTCTCGGCCTACGATACCTTCAGCTCCAATGATCAACTTCGCGCCAACGACACGGTGCCGTTCAACGGCCAAAACGTCATCAGCTACGGCGCCAACAACCGCTTGACCGGCACACCCCCGTTGACGAGGGCGACCTACGTCACCGGCGACGGCGGCTCGTTTACGGACGCGGGCCAACTCGTGTACCCCATCAACATCGACGTGGGTGCGCTGGTGCAAGCGCTCAGCGACAACAACGGCCGCGAGCTGGGCGGCATCTTTCGCGGCAGTGGCGTGCCGGGCGCGCGGTTCAACGGCATTTTGTACATCACGCAGCCCACTGACGGATCGCTCAGGGAGCTCGTCGACAGCGCCCCCCCAGGCACGCCCTCGGTGCTCGCTGGCGGACCCCAAGCCGGCACCGACGCTGCGGTACCGGGCGGGACCAAGGTGCCGCGACCGATGTGCACCAGTGGCGCGCTGATTGGCACCCAAAACGTGATCGGCGGCAACGTTCACCAGGCTTGCCCGACGCCTGAAGGCTCCGCGAACCTGACGCCGAACGCCATTCGCATCACCAACGCCAGCAACTTGAGCGCGTTTGCCGGCACCGGCTTCACCATCGCGACCAACTTACCGGTGTACGTCGAGGGCAACTTCAACACCGTCGGCCCGCCCGTGCGCGCGATGATCGCAGGCGACCGTGTGACGTTTATGCCCGCGGGCTCGACAAACCCCCCGCTGCCAGTCCCGCCCCCCATCACGCTCGTGACCGTCAACGCGCTCATCGCCACCGGCGCCAACACCGTCGACGTGGTGCCGATCGAGGCGCACCAGCACCTGCGCACCATCAACAACGCCGAGCTGAACTTGCGGGGCTCCATCTACATCTACGGCTACGCGGTGTTTGACGGCCGCAACAACCAGTCGGCAGTGCTGCGCAACTTCGCCTACGACGACCGCTTCTCCAGCGGTGAACCCCAGCGCGTCCCCCCGGGCCTGCCGAGTTATCCAACGGACGTCACCGATCGATGGGCCGACATCCGCTAGCCCGCGGGTCCGCTGCCTACAACTGCAGCAAACGCTGCGGTGATCGCGTCCGCGAGTGCGTGGTCGCGCTCCGTCAGACCGCCCGCATCATGTGTCCACGTGCGCACGTCGACGCGGCCGAAGCGAACGTCAAGCTCAGGATGGTGGTTGAGGGTCTCGGCGCAGTCCGACACCACCTGCGCAAATGCCATCGCTTGCCGCCAGTTTTCGCACGACAACGTGCAGCACAGCAGGCCGTTTCGCTCTTGCCACGGGCTTAGGTGCACGGGGTGACGACTCCCTTCGGCGCGAAAGCCGATGGTTGCCGTGCGCGCGTGCACCAAGTTGATGCGCACGGGCTGACGTGCATCAAGCGGCCGCGTCGCAACGGGCGCTCGCTGCGCTACGAAGCTCACGAGCGCGGCCAAAAACGATCGCAACCAGAAAAGTCATCGCCATTGGTGTTACGGCGACGTCTGTACGGCGCTGAGCGAATAGCGGGCGTTGGCGCCGCTGGTCGCGGAAAACACCCGCAAGGTGTACGGCCCATCAACCGGCAACAACACCTCGAGGTGCTCGCCATCGCTGACCCCGTCCGCGACGCCCAACACCAAGGCACCGTCCGCGCCGATCAACATGATGTCGATGTCGGCCTCGGCTTGTCGAAACGCTGCGTCGACGGTGAGCAGTTTGCCGGCGCGTCCGTCGATGCGAAAAAAATCGGCGTCCGGTTCGCACAACGTGAGCAGCGCAGCCGTCGCGGGGAGTGCTGCCGGAGTGTCGACACTGTCGTTAGGTTCCGACGCGTCGGGCGCACAGTCCAAACGGTTCTCTTTCGTGATGGACAGCGTGTACGGACCAATGGCGCCACCGACGCCGGTAATGCGCACCACCGTGTCTGACAAAGGCGTCGCGGGGTCCGCCGTGAACGACAACGCAGCGCCGTTGTGCGCGGCTGGCGAAGTGGCGAGCACGACATCACCGAGCGCGCTGAGCACATCGATGCGCGCCTCGATGTCGGTGTCTTCGTATTGCGTGCGAATGATCGCGCGCTCAAAATCCTCCATCGGCATCGCCACCAAGTCCACGTCTTGGTCGCACAGCGTGCGCGCGCTCGGCGGCAAGTCGGCGTTGCGCGCCACCGTCACGCTTGCAGGCAAGCTGCCGTCGGGCTCCGCGCCGTCGTCGGTGCACGAAAACGCAGCCTCGTGCAGCAGACGTAGCGAGTACGCACCGGTGTTGTTGCCGAAGCCCCGCACACGCACGTACGTGGTGCCCGCGTCCAAGAACCGTCGACGCAACACTTCAGGTGCTGCGCTGCCGGAGGATTGCGACAGCACGGTGCCCGCGGCGTTTACAAACGCGAGATCTAAGTCTGTGTCGGCGGCGCTAAAGCTCAGTGTGGCGCGCAACGCTTCTCCCGGCCCGACGTCGACGGCGTAAAAATCGACGTCGCCTTGGCAAATGGTGGCGCCCAAGTCCGCGCCGTCGGGTACCAAGTTTGACGCCGTCGCGCGCACCGTCGCGTTGTTGTCAGTGTTGCCGCCGCCAGTTTCAAAAAAGTCAGCGGCACACGGGGTGCCGTCCACGCGTAGCATCGTCAACGTATACGGCGTGGATGCGATGGGGGCGCTCACCCGCAGATACACGATCTCATCGATCTCGGCGCTGTACACGATGGTGCCGTTGCCTTGCGGTGGTGCGTAGCTGAATTTCAGTGACGTCTCGCCGAGCGAGTCGAGCAACCACACGGTCGCGCGCGCTTGTGGCAACGTCTCTGCCACCACCGCCGTCAACACATCACCGGCGCTCAACGCCACCGCGAAGAAGTCGTCGTCGTCGGGACACAGCACGAGCGCTGGCAAAAAATCAGCCACGCCGGGCGTTAGCTCGCGTAAGTCGGCGTCGGCTGGCGTGTCGTGGCCTTCACGGCCGTCGTCGTTGCAGGGGCCGTTCACCGCGACGCAACGTGCGTTTTGTGCATCGCAAACCTGGGCAACCGGGCAATCGAAATCGCTCTCGCACGACGGCGGCGCCACTTGGCAGAGGTGGGTCTCGCCGCAAATTAAGGGTGCTGTGCAGTCGAAATCAGAGAAGCATTGGTTCTCGCTCACGCAGCGACCCGAGCGCTGGTTACACAACAAGC
>JAYTVG010000950.1:0-3317 GCA_043744135.1 Deltaproteobacteria bacterium
GGACACGTCCAATTTGCGCGCGTTGCCTACGATGTTGTCGGTCAGCTGCCCCGAGTTGCTCGAGGCGCCGGCTTCCCCTCACGGCTTGCGATCGACGTCGTTTGTGGCGGGTGCCGTGACCTCGGCGGCCGCTTGCTCCCTTTCGTTTGCGCTGAAGCTGCATTAACAGCGAGCCGCGCCTCACCTTGGCGCTTTGGAGGAGTGATGCGTTTGTGCCGTGATGTTTCGCTGTTGTCGTTGCCGCGGGCCGCGCTTGTGCGTGGCGTCGTCGTCGCTGCTGTCGCGATCGCAGCTGCGTGTGCCTCCACGCATGAAGCGAACTGGAGCGCGGGCCCCATGGCACCCGTCGCCAGCGCGGATGCCCTCGCAGTGCAAACCGCGCTCACCGCCGAGGGCGACGCCGCTTGGGCCGGCCGCGCGACGCAAGCGCAACTGCAACTCGCGATCGCCAAGTGGGAGCAGGCCGCAGCCAAAGCACCGACGCTGGCGTTGGCCGAGAAGTTGGCGCGCGCGCATTATTTTTTGGGCGACGGTTTTTACGCGCTGACCGATGACGCGCAAAATCGCGACCTCGAGTACCAACGCGGGCTCGACTGGTCGACGCAGGCGCTCAAGATGGCCGCGCCCGAATTCGCCGCAGCGATGGCGGCAGGGAAAAAGCACAGCGAGGCCATCATGCTTGCGCCCAAAGACGCCGTCCCCGCGATGTACTGGTACGCATCCAACCTCGGCAAATGGGCCGTCGCGAAGGGGTTCACGACAGTGTTGCGCTACAAAGACGACATCAAAGCGACCATGGAGCACATCAAAGCGCTCGACGAGATGTACTTTTACGCAGGGCCCTGGCGCTATTTTGGCGCGTTTGAGGCGCGCACCGCGGGCATTGCAGGTGGCTCGCTCGACAAAAGCAAAGAGAACTTTCAAAAGGCCACCACGCTTGCGCCCGCCTACTTGGGCACGCGGGTGTTGTGGGCAGAATTCCTCTGCACCAAGCAGCAAGATCGCGCGACGTACAAAAAGCTGCTGGATGAAGTGATCGCGGCTGACGCCAACGTCGACCCGGCGATCGCCCCCGAAAACAACGTCGAGCAGCAAAAGGCCCGGCGCTTGCTCGCCGCCATCGACGAAAACTTCTAGGTGACGCGCGTGGTGTTGGCGGCGCTTGCGCTGTGCGGTGGTGTTGGCGCCGTGTTGCTGGGCGCCGCCATTGCACAGCGGCATTTGGTCGGCACGTTGCGAGGCGCGGTCATCGCCGCCGTGTGCACGCTGCTCATGCTGGCCGTCATCCACGTGTCGCGCGCGCGGGCGGCAACCGCCAACCACCAACCCGCGCCCGGGCGCTTTGGCAGCGTCACGTTGGCGGTGCTGCTGTTTTTCGGCATCGGCGGGGTGGCGCGCACGCTGTTGTTGCTTTGGCCAAGCGGCGCGGCCGAGGGCGGGCCCACCGGTGCTGTGCTGTGTGTCGTCGCTGCCGTCGGTTGGTTGGTGCACCTCGTGAGATCCCGCCGCGCGGGTTGAGCCTTGCTGCTACCATGCTGACGATGGACGCCTTTGAAACTTGCGCTCGGCCGGTGCCGCTGCTGGTCGCGATGCGCATGCTGGTGTTGGCGGTCGGTATCGCAAGCTCGACGGGCGCACAGGCCTTGACGGTCGCGCCCTGGTCCACTGCTGAGATCGGTGCCCGCAGCGATGTCATCGTCACCGGAACCGTGACGGCGGCGCACCCGCAATGGAGCCACGGACGGATCGTGACACTGTACGACATCTCGGTGCTGACGACGCGCAAGGGGCAGGCCGCGGTCGTGCAGCACGTCTTGGTGCCGGGCGGCAGTGCAAACGGCGTCACCCAGCGCGCCGTCGGCATGCCAGAATTGGTGATGGGAGGTGGATACCTGCTGTGCTTGTCGGGCCCGGCGCCGTTTTCGTCGGCGGGCGTCGACGCTGTGCGCGGGATCGTCGGCTGGTCCTCGGGAGCGTGGCGGCTCGACGCCGGTGCTGCGCGCGCGCTGGCGCACGATCGCGGCGCCGGCATCGTGGTGCCGGTCGAGGCCGTCTTTGCTGCGCTGCTCGGCGCGCCGGGGCAGCGATGATCGCGTGGACGCTGTTGTTGCTGGCGCCGGCGTTTGTCTGCACCCGCGCGCAGCCCGACGGCCCAAGCGTGTTTTGGCAGCAGCGACACCTCGAAATCCACCGCAGCAGCGCCATAGAGCCGGCCTCGACCGATGTGGACGACGGTGCCGTCGACGACGCGATCGCGTGGGCTGCTACGCAGTGGACGGGCGTTGCTTGCAGCGACGTCGCACTGGTGCTGGCTGACAACACCGATAATCGCGTGGTCGGCTTTGATTGGAAGCTTGGCAGCGGTTCGCCCGACAACCAAAACATCGTGGTGTTTCGACACGGTGCGCCCGACGACCCGTTGGACGCGTGGCTGCATGCCTTGGGCGCGCTCGCCATCACCACGGTCACGTTTGAAAGCGGCACCGGTGAGCTCCTCGACGCCGATGTCGAGGTTAACGACGCGGGCTTTGCATTTTCAGCGTGCGACCCAGGTGCTGTCGGCTGCATCGTCACGCAGGATCTCAAAAACACCCTCACGCACGAGTTTGGCCATGTGCTCGGGCTCGATCATCCAGACAATCCCGAAGCGACCATGTTTGCGTCCGCTTCGCAGGGGGATGTCAGCAAGCGCGATTTGTTTGTTGACGACGTCGCTGGCTTGTGCGCGCTGTATCCGACCGACGCGCCGGCCGGCAACTGTTACGACGCGGCGCGCGTGCCGCCACCCAACGTCCGTTTTGAGTCCAGCTTGTGCAGCGATGGGCTCAAGGGTGCGCCGGAGTCGGCGTTGCTGTGCGCCGGGCTGTGGTGGAGGCGCAAAGCGGCGGCCACAAACAAGACGCGGGCACGCCGGATCCGCTAGCATCGGATTGCACATGTCTCGCATCGCCATCTATCGAGGGGACGCGTTTTTAGAGGAGGTCGTTTTAAGCCGGGCCGTGATGGGCCTGGGACGCCACCCGGAAAACGACATCGTCTTGGACGACCGCACGCTGTCGCGCTTTCATGCACGCGTGGAACGCCGAGGCGACCGCTTCGTCGTTGTCGATCTCGGCGCGCAAAATGGCGTGCATCTCAACGGCAACCGCATCGTCGGCGAGTCCAATCTCGCGCCCGGCGACCGGATTTCTTTGGGACGCTATCTCGCCGTGTTCGAACCGCATCGCGCCCAGTCCGCCCGTGACGATGACGGCAACCTCGACGTCGACATGGACGCGCTCGACGAGCAAGACCTCGACGTCAAAAATGGCAACCGC
>JAYTVG010000951.1:0-3317 GCA_043744135.1 Deltaproteobacteria bacterium
CACGAGGTCGGCACCCGCGTTGGGCACCGAAAGCACGAGCGTGTCGTCGGTGCGCGGTTGTTGTGGCAGCAGCTGAACTTGTGGCGCGGGCGGGGCATCACCTTCACCTTCACCTTCGCTGGCCCCCAGCGCGCGGCACGTCCCAAGGTTTGCGTCGCACACGCGTGCGTCGGGGCAGCGCGTCTTGTCGTCGCAGTACACAGCATCATCAAAGAGCGCGCACGCCGACAACCCAACAACCACCACCAGCAGGCGGGTCATTCGATCACCGCACCGATGACTGCGATGGTGCCGGCTACGACCGCGAACACCACGCTCCCAACGCCGCCAGCCACGAAGCCCGCGCCTTGGCGTTTGGCATTGGTGCGGTCGGCGGCGGTGGCTTTGTTGTCAGTGACGGTGCGCAACTGCCACAATGCCACGCCCGCCATGCCCGCGCCCGCAAGCACGTACACGCCCGCGCCAATGACGCCGCCCCACAGCATCATGTTGTGCAAAGTGCTCGGTCCGGGCTCGGCGAGCACCCCCGTGATGGGTTCAAGTAAGCGGCGCACGGCCGGCTGCACAGCACCATCGAGCTCGCCGACGTCTGCCGCGCGCACCTCTTGGCGGCCGATCGCCGTGGCTTTGACCGAGTCAAACAAGCTGAGCTGCAGCAAGATGACGTCGTTAAGACGGCCGACCCGGCCAAACACCACGTAGCGCGCGCCGAGTGCGTTTGCGACCTCCGCGAGACACGTGTCGGCCTCGCAACCCATCAGCGCTTTGTCCGCCTCGAGGTTGGCAATGCGCTGCACGTCTTGGCTGGTGAGCGCGCTGACGCCTGGCAGCGCGCTGATGGTGTTGGCAATCAGGCCGTCCACGAGGACCAACTGGGCTCGGTCGATATCGCTCGACTCCAAGCCGCGTACGACGATTTGCGTCGACGCAGGCTTCGCGGCGACGGGCGTCGTCAACACACACCCGAATGTGAACAGCGCAAGCAGCATGCGTGACCTCGCCATCAACAAACCGACGGTGCCCGCTTGAGACTACAGGCAGGTGCCGTTGAGTCCGTTTGAGCACTGGTTAAAAAGGTTGCAGCACGGCGACGCTGACAGCGCACAACAACCCGCTTGACCCGCGCACTCGCCGGTGTTGAACGCTTCACACGATTCCTTGCAGGCGCCGTTGAGCGAGCACACAAGGCCAGCCTCGCATTCGCTGGTGTCGGCACACGAGCCGTTGAGGCCTTGCAGTGTGCCGCCGCCGACACAGGCGTGTGAACCGTCGCACGCTTGGCCGCCGCCGCAGGAGCCGTTGTCGCGGCAGCCGACCGCGCAAGCACCGACGCCACCCACCACCGAGCAATATTGGTCGCTGGGACATACACCGTCGGTGCTGCACGGCGCACCTGTCCCCGGCGTCGCGCAGCTGCCGCTCGCGGCGCACACCTGGGGCGGGTTACACGTGATGCCGAGGTTGATGCAGTTGGGCACCGCGCAAAACGACGGCGCAACCCGTGTGTCGCACAGCGTGGCGGGGACCGCGGTGCAGTCGGCTGCCGACGTGCATGGTTGGGGGCGCGCGCACTGGTTCACTGCGAGGTTGCAGGTGAGCGCCGCGGGGCAATCGGTCTGGCTCAAGCATGCGGGCGCGGGTGCGCAGCGTAGGTTTGCATCGCAATAAAACCCGCCCGCGCACGCCGTTGTCTCGGTCGACACCGTGCACGCGACGTCGGTGACGCATTGTTGGTTGGGTGTGCAGGTGCAGCCGGCGTCACACCCCAAGCGCCCGGTGCAGTCGCTCGTTGTCGTACAGGGATCGGGCGAGCGGTCCACACACTCTCGATTAAAGCCGTCGCACTCGTACGCGCTGCATTGATCGGGGGCGGCGGCGTCGCCGGGGCCACGCGCGCAGTCGTCGACGTTGGTGCACGACACCGGCGGTTGGTCGCACGAGCCCGCGCGGCACACCTGCCCGACCGCGCAATCGCATTTGGTGCCGCACCCCGTGCTCACCACGCACGCGCCCGCCAAGCACACCTCGCCCGACGTGCACTCGGCCGACGCCCGGCAGCCGGGCTCGCACACCCGCCGTTGGCTGCAAAACGTCCCGGCCAAGCCGTCGCACGCGGCGTCGGCTTGGCACTCGCGCACGCACTGGCCAAACGCGCAGGTCGGTTGGCCCGCAGGACACGTGTCGTCGGCCTCGCAGTTGATGACGATGGGACCGGCAGGTTTGTCGGCGGGCTGCACGATGGGCTGGGGACACCCGACGCCGCACGCGGCCATCACACACGCCATCGCATACGTCAGCTGCCGCATCGTCATCCTCTGCCCCTCGGGCCCGCCAGGTGTGTCGTGTCGTGCGAGATCTGTCAAAAGGCGCCTGTGGATGGGCCTCGATCCGTGCCTACACTGCAGTGTACGGACACGGGGTCGTTTGGCCCGGGAGCAGCTGATGAGCCTTGTGAAACGCACCCAGCAAGTTGAAAAAAACAAGCGTCTGCTGGCGGTGGGCGTCACTGGCGCAGGCGTTGCGGCTGCCGTGTTGCTGACGCCGTTCATCGGCGTTCCGGTGCTCGCAGTCGGCGCATATTTTGGCTGGGATTGGTTCAAGTTCCGCGCGAAAAACGGCATGCGCTTTTAGCGGGCGTCCATCGAGCTCGCGTCCGGATGCGGTCGCGAGCTTCGACACCACCCCGGTGAATCAATCGCAGCAGCCCAGCGTTTGCGTCGCGAGGTGCGCCTTCACTGAGACGTTTCGTTCGCTCGTGTCCGCCAGCGTCGGCGGCTTGCCCCGGCAGTTTTGGGTGCTGTTTACGGCCGCGCTCATCGACCGCATCGGTGCCTTCGTGGTGCCGTACCTCGCGCTGTACCTGACGCTGTCGCGCGGCTTGTCGGTGGCGACCGCAGGCCTCATCGTGAGCGCGCTCGGCGTCGGCGGCCTTGTCGGCACGCCGTTTGGGGGCGCGCTGTCAGACCGCGTCGGCCGCAAACCGGTGCTCGTCGGCGGCTTATTGAGCGTGAGCGCCGCACTCGTGCACTTGGGCTTTGCCAGCGGCCCGCTGCACATCGGCACTGCGGCGCTGTTGCTGGGCGTCGCCGGTGGCATCGGCCGTCCCGCGATGGCGGCGGCGATCGCCGACTGCGTGCCTGAGGCCGACCGACGGCGCGCGTACGGCCTGCACTATTGGGCGATCAACCTGGGCTTTGCCGTGGCGGCGACGCTCGCAGGCAGCCTCATGAACGTCGCGTACAGCTTGGTGTTTGCGCTCGACGCCGTCACGTGCTGCATCGCGGCCGCGCTATTGTGGGTGCTGTTGGTCGAGCCCG
>JAYTVG010000952.1:0-1029 GCA_043744135.1 Deltaproteobacteria bacterium
CCACGGTGGCGACGTTCCTTCCCAGCGCGCGACATAACGGGGCGAGGGCTCGCATGAGCGTGGCAAATTGTTCGACGGTGAGCGCCTGCTCTGCGTCGCTGAGCGCTTGCTCGGGTGCGTCGTGGACCTCGACGAGCAGACCATCGGCTCCAGCAGCGACCGCCGCCAATGCCAGCGGCATCACCAGCGTGGCCTCGCCGGCGGCGTGGGACGGGTCGACGACAACGGGGTAGCTGCAGTGTTGTTTGAGGTACGCGATGGCGGCGACGTCGAGCGTAAAGCGCGCGGTGCGCTCAAACGTGCGGATGCCGCGCTCGCACAGCACGATGTCGTCGTTACCGCGCGAGCGGATGTGTTCGGCGGCGTGCAGCAATTCATCGACGGTGCAACCAAAGCCGCGCTTGAGCAGCACTGGCAGACGCGTGCCACCGATCGCATGCAGCAGCGAAAAGTTTTGCATATTGCGCGCGCCGATCTGCAAACAATCCGCCACCTCAACGACGGCAGCGAGGTGCGTCGCGTCCATCACCTCCGTCACGATCGGTAGACCCGTGATGCGCTTGGCTTCACGCAACATCGGCAGCGCATCGTGCCCCAAGCCCGCAAACGCGTACGGACTGGTGCGCGGCTTAAATGCGCCGCCGCGCAGTGCCACGGCACCGTGCGCGGCCACCGCCTGTGCCACGCGGACGATCTGCGCCGTGCTTTCAACCGAACACGGCCCCGCCACCACGCACACGCTGCCATCACCGACGGTGACAGCACCAATGCGCACCGGGCGCAGCGTCGTCGGTCTCGCCACTTTGACGACGGGGCTGTTGTGCAAAACACCGGCGACCGCTGCGCTCAGGGCTTGCGCAGCACCCTCATCGCGTCGCGAAACAGCCGGTGACCTTGTGGGAACGAGCGCGGCCATGATGGACCTCAACGCAGAGTTTGAGCGGTTCAAGAACGCTTGAACCTTTTGCTGGTCTAGCCATTCGTCGCGGGCGTGTCCAGCGCCATCACGCAGCGCCGGCGCGCTGCACG
>JAYTVG010000953.1:0-3311 GCA_043744135.1 Deltaproteobacteria bacterium
CCCAAGGACAGCGCTTTCGGGCCTACGTCTCGTGTGCGTTTGGCTGTCCGTACGAGGGCGCTGTGTCAACGGCGGCGGTGGTCGAGATCGCCGAACGCCTGTTGGCGCTGGGTGCCTACGAATTGTCCATCAGCGACACCATCGGCGTCGGCAACCCACGACAAACCGTCGAGCTGCTGCGCGCGCTGAAGGGCTCGATCGCCGTCGATAAGCTCGCGCTGCATTTGCACGACACGCGCGGCACTGCGCTTGCGAACATCGCGGTCGCACTCGACGAAGGCGTCACCGGCTTTGATGCTTCGGCGGGCGGCCTGGGTGGCTGTCCGTACGCGCCGGGCGCTGCCGGCAACGTCGCCACCGAAGATTTGGTGTTTATGCTTGAGGGCATGGGGATCCACACCGGCGTCAACTTGGGCAAGCTTGTGGATGTCTCGTTGAAACTCGAGCCGCTGCTGGGTCGGCCCGTGCCGTCAAAGGTGGTGCAAGCCATGCGCACCCAACGCCTCGCGGCAGCGGGCGCGTCGTGAATGTGCCAACTGGATCGATCTCGCGACCGCTTGGAGTGTTGCCATGCTGACGTTTGTTCAAGTGCCGCGGGTGGCATCGTTGTTCCTACTGTGCACGCTTTCGCCGCTGGCATGCCAAGTCCATCAAGGCCCGCTCGTGGTGCGCAAAGTGCTGGTGGATGTGGACCCCGCCGCGATCGCCGCGGGCATTGACCGCGAACGGGTGCGCGCCATCGTCGATGAGATGCTGCATAAAGCGCGCGGTGTACGCGTGATCGACAACGCTGCCGGCGACGGCGCGGTCGGCGACGGCGCGGTCGGCGACGGTGCGGTGGTGCGCGTCGTCGTCGAGAGCTTCGCCGGGGGACCCGCAGGCAGCGCCACAGCGCGCCCAGGCGGCGCAGACGCTCGCGCGGATTCAGCAACGGCGAGCACGCTGTCGTTGGCGCTCGAGGTGACAGGCGCGCAAGAGGGCGGCATCGACGGCGTCAACTACCGCGGCCACTCGGTGGCGAGCGCCGCCGGCGCTCTCGCCGCGGCGCCACTGGTGTCGCAAGCGCTGCGCGACGCGCTCGGCCAAGTGTTGTCGACGCGCGGAGCCAGCGAGCTCAAAAGTCCCGAGCTCGTGACGTGGTTGACGGATCCGGCGAGCAGCAAAGACCAACTGCGACGCGCCATTCGTATCCTCGGCAGCCGCCGCGAAACCGCTGCACTTCCTGCGCTGCACGTGTTGTTAAACGGTGCCGACGAGGAACTCGCGCAACAAGCGTTGGTCGCGGTCACAAACGTCAGTGACGCCAGCAGCGTGAAGCCGGTGATCGCGTTCGCCGAGCGACAGCCGCCGATGGTCCGCAAGCTCGCGATCGACGCGGTACGCGCGATGGGTACGCGCGAGGGCAAAGCGTGGCTGTTCACGCTGTCGACGGGACACCCCGACGAGGACGTCCAACAGCAAGCGCGCGCGGCACTCGTGGCGCTGGAGGGCGAGCCGTCGGCACCGTTGGCGCCAGTCAGCGCGCCGCTCGCCGAGCGCATCGCGCCCGCGCGTGCCAACGACAACGCACACGCGACACCGTAGTGCGCGTGCGCTACAAGCGATCATGCACAACTCGATTGTTCATCGCCCCGGGTCGGCGAATTTTATGGTTCGACGGTCAACGTCGGTGAATTCAATTGTCGGTCGCGCGCTGATGGCGATCGTCGCATTGTGCGCCGCGGCGTGCGCTACCCCGGCGGAGCCGACGCCACCGCCATCGACGCTTCGCGCGGCGGCGTACTACCCGCTCGCGGTCGGCAATCGCTGGAGCTACGACGTCACACCGGCGCCTCCCGACAAAGCGACGCAGGAGGTACGCATCTTGGACGTCGACCAAGCGGGATATTTCGTCGACACGCAAGGCGGCAAGCTGGCGCCGCGCTCCGACGGCATCTTTGATGGACGCCGCTTTTTGCTGCAAGATCCGATCGCTGTCGATCACGCGTGGATGGCGGTAACCAGTCCGGCGGTGGTGGAGAACTACCGCATCAGCGCCGTCGGCACATCGGTGAGCGTCGTTGCTGGCAATTTCGTCGATTGCGTCGCGGTCGAATCGTCGCTCGACGTGACACACCCGCAAACCAAACAACTCGGTCGCTTGACCACGACGTGGACCTACGCGCCCGGCGTCGGTCTGGTGCGGTTGCGGCAAACGTTTCAATCGGGCTCGCAGCCCGCCCAGCAAGTGACGTCGATGGAGTTGCACAGCTATGAACTGCAGCAGCCGCGTTAGCCTCTGCCGAGCGCGCGCCGCATGACGACGCGCGAAGCCGTCACCTTTGCTGCTGAGTTGATGCGCGCGAGCCGCCGCGTCACGCTGTCGCGCCCAGCACTCGATCGCTTTCAAGACGCTCGGCTCGCTGAGGTACTCGCCGCCGCGCAACGCACCAAGTTGTACGGTGGTCGACCGCTGCGCGCGCTCGCCGACGCCGAGCCGATGACCAAAGATCGACACCGCGGATTTTTGGCAGACACGGTCGTTGATCCACGCGTCACTGCCGCTGCCCTGCACAGCCACATCCGCACCGCTGAACCGGGCGCGCTGTTTGCTGACGCGTATATTGTCGCCACCACCTCAGGCACCACAGGACACGTCGGGGTGTTTTTCGATGACGCGCAAGGCTGGGCGAAGCAGCGCGCAATTGTGTTTTCGCGGATGTTTCGCGGCTTGCTGCGTCCGCACGGCTTCGCGCTGTTGGCCGCGCGCCGCTATCGTCTTGCGTTTGTCATCGGTGTCGGCGGCCACACGCTGTCGAGTATCTTGGCGTCGCGCGTGCCACGTTTGGGGCAAGTGTTCGCCGACTCACGGGTCTTTTCTATCGAGGTCAAGCTCGAGCAAACCGTACGCGAGCTCAACACCTTCGCCCCGCACCTACTGCACACGTACGCGACGTTGCTAGAGGTGCTGTGCGCGCAAAAACAGGCCGGTTTGCTGCACATCTCACCCGAGATCATCACCTGCGGGAGCGAGCCGGTGACGCCCCAGGTGCGAGCGGCGGTGCGCGCGCAGTTCCCGCGCGCGCGCTTCATTGAGACCTACGCAGCCACCGAATGCGTCGCGATGGCCACCGCTTGCCCCCACGGCGTGCTGCACATCAACGAGGACGCGTGCATCATCGAGCCCGTCGACGACGCGCTTCGCCCGGTCGCTGAGGGTGCCCGAGCCGAGCGCGTGCTCGTAACGAACCTGCACAACGTGCATCAGCCTATCGTGCGTTACGAATTGACGGATTGCGTCGTTGTGTCGTCGCAACCGTGTCTATGCGGCA
>JAYTVG010000954.1:0-3308 GCA_043744135.1 Deltaproteobacteria bacterium
GGGATCTCAAGTGTGTGCGCGCGCGCGATCGGGCTCTCACTCCCTTTCCCCGACCTTCAAGGGCTGACCCCGGGGTGAGATCTCACGTGTGTGCGCGCGCGCGATCCAGTGTGTGTAGCGAGCAAAGGCGATGCGCCGGCGGCACTGAACCGTCACGGCGACCGACGTCACCGGCCGCCGCCCAAGAAATCCTTGATCGATGCGTAGATGCCCTCTTTGTCCTTCACCTCCGACAGCACCACTTTGTCGTGCTTGCCGAGTTGGTCGCCGAGGTCTTTGAGGAATTGCCCTGACCCGTAGGGACTTTCGACCTGTCCGTAGCCGAACTGGTTGCACACCGGCAAGATGCGATCGCGCAGCAGGCCGACGCACAAGCGCGTGTCGTCGATGCTCCAGTTGTCGCCGTCGGAGAAGTGAAACGGGTAGATGTTCCAGTCGGCCGCTGGGTAGTCGGCGTCTAAGATCTCCGCGCACAAGCGGTACGCGGAGCTGATCATGGTGCCGCCCGATTCGCGCGTGTGAAAAAACGTCTCCTTGTCAACCTCTTTCGCGACGGCGTCATGGATGATGTAGCGGCTCTCAAGCCCGTCGTAGTTGCGCTTGAGCCACGCATCCAACCAAAAACTTTCGATGCGCACGATCTCTTTTTGCTCCTCGCCCATCGAGCCCGACACATCCATCATGTACACGATGACCGCGTTCGCTTGCGGTTTCACCTCGGTGCGCCAGGTGCGGTAGCGACGGTCGGCTTTGATCGGCACGATCACCGGGTTGCTTTTGTCGTAGGTACCCATCGTCATTTGGCGACGCAGCGCTTGCTTGTAGGTGCGCTTGAAATGCTTGAGCGATTCGGGACCGACCGTGTTGACCCCCGTGTACTTGATGCGCTCGGTGACGAGCTTTGACCCCTTGGGCTCAATGCGCGGCAGCTTGAGTTCCTCTCCAAGCATGTCGGCGAGCTCGTCCATCGTGATGTCGATGTCGAGGTCGTGTTGCCCGGCGTTTTCGCCCGCTTTGCCGGGGGTGCCGTCGCCGTCTTGCGGTTGGCCGGGCAGGGGATCGCCATGGTTACCAGCACCTTGCCCGACGCCACCTTGTGATTTGTCGCGATAGCGAAACTGCGGCAGGTCAATGCGCGGCACTGCAATGGTGACCTTGTCTTTGCCCTGCTTGCCGATGAGCTCGCCCTTTTTGATGTACTGCTTGAGGTTGTGCTTGATCTTGCCGCGCACGATCTCTTTGAAACGCGCGTGATCGTTTTGGATCCTCAAGCTCATACGTGTCCTCGTGGGTCTACAGATGCGGTTACGGATTGCCCCAACCACAAGCAACGCGCCAGCGACGGCAACTGCACGCTCACGTCGGCTGCCAGCAACATCACGCTATTTGGTCCCTTTGGTGTCACCGCGCGCAAAGATGCTCGCGACGAAGTTGAGCACGTCGGTCGCACTCTCTTCGTTGTAGCCGTAGTTTTTGATCAAGCGCTGCTTGACGATGTCGATCTTCTCTTGCGTCTCGCGGTCGACAACATTTGACACCAGCGTCGTAAGCTTGATGGTGTCTTTTTGGTCCTCGAAGAGCTTGAGTTCTAGCGCGCGGTGCAGCCGTTCGTTGGTGCGGTAGTCGAACTTCTTGCCGTCGACAGCGAGGGCGCCGATGTAGTTCATGATCTCGCGACGAAAGTCGTCTTTGCGGCTGTCGGGGATGTCGATCTTCTCCTCGATGCTGCGCATCAAACGCTCATCCGGTTCTTCGTCTTGACCTGTGTACTTGTTGCGCACGCGCTCTTTTTGCGTGTAGGCCTTAATGTTGTCGATGTAGTTGGCGCACAACTTCGAGATGGCGTCCTCGTCCGCACTGATGGCGCGCTGCACCTCGTTTTTGACGATCTCCTCGTACTCTTGACGCACCACCTGCAGCAGCTCGACGTAGCGCTTGCGGGTCTCTTCGTTGGTGATGAGCGAGTGCGTGCGCAAGCCGCCCTCCATCTCGTTGAGCACCAAAAACGGGTTGATGCTCGACTCGCTTTTGTCGCTGACAAGTGCGTTTGAAATCTTGTCTTGCACGTAGCGTGCGGACACGCCCTCCATGCCTTCGCGCGCCGAGGTCTTGCGGAGCTCTTTGACCGAATCCTCGGTGTAGCCCGGCAGCGACTTGCCGTCGTACAGCTTGAGCTTTTGCAAGATGGTGAGGTTGTGGCCCTTGGGCTCTTCTAGACGGCTCAGCACCGCCCACATCGCCGACATTTCAATGGTGTGGGGCGCGATGTGTTTTCCTTTAATGGTGCTGTTGTTGTAGTCTTTCTTGTATATCTTAATCTCTTCTGAAAGTTTGGTGATGTACGGAATGTCGATTTTTACGGTCCGGTCGCGCAGCGCCTCCATGAACTCGTTGTTGAGGAGTTTTTTGTACTCTGCTTCGTTGGTGTGGCCGATGATCACTTCATCAATGTCGGTTTGTGCAAATTTCTTCGGCTTGATTTTGTGTTCTTGCGTCGCGCCCAGCAAATCGTACAAAAATGCGACGTCGAGTTTCAAAATTTCTATGAACTCAATGATGCCGCGGTTCGCGATGCAGAATTCACCGTCGAAGTTAAACGCGCGCGGGTCAGAGTCCGAGCCGAACTCCGCGATCTTTCGGTAGTTGATGTCGCCGGTGAGCTCCGTTGAGTCTTGGTTTTTTTCGTCTTTGGGTTGGAAGGTGCCGATGCCGCGGCGGTCCTTTTCCGACAAGATCAAGCGGCGCACGCGCACGTGCCCGAGCACTTTCTCCAAATCA
Organism: Deltaproteobacteria bacterium; assembly: GCA_043744135.1. Lineage (GTDB taxonomy): Bacteria > Myxococcota > UBA727 > UBA727 > VGSZ01 > JAYTVG01. Next base: position 2,779 of record JAYTVG010000954.1, read on the forward strand.
CCCTTGTAGTGCTCCATGAGCAGCTTGAAGATGTAGCGTGACGAGGGGTTGAGTTCGCCTTTGAGTTTGAGGGGGTTTTCTGCCGTGCCAAGGCCGATGGCCTTGAGCGCATCAGCGCGCATCTCGATCGGGATGAGCTTGAGCGGGTCTTCGTTCATCGGGTCGGGCACCACTGCGTGCCCCCCCGAGATGTGCAGCAAATCAGGCGGCAAGTTCCAATCAAACGTGAACAGCTTGCCATCGTCGGACTGGCTGTATTGCTCGAGGCCCTTTTTAAGCAAACGCGCGATGGTGGACTTAGACGAGCCCACGGGACCATGCAGCAAGATGACGCGCTTTTCAGTGCCGTAGCCCATGGCGGCACTCTTGAGCACGTTGACCAGCCGCATCAGCGGGATGTCCAGGCCGAAGATGGCGTCTTTGCCGTTTTGAATCGGGTCGTCGAAAAACGGGTAGTGCACGACCTTCTTTTTCGAATCGATGTATTCGCTGCGGCCGTACGACATCACCATGTCGTAGACGCGTTGAAA
>JAYTVG010000955.1:0-11399 GCA_043744135.1 Deltaproteobacteria bacterium
CGTCGACGGAAAAGTCCAAACCGCTCGCGGGTGCGGCGGTGGTGCAATGATCGCACTTTTCTTGTGCGCGGCGCTTGCGACGCTGACGGCGCACGCGCAAGTGCAGCCTGCGCCCACAACGCCACCTGCAGGCGCCGCGGTTGAGGACACGCTGGTCGAGTTGAACAGTGCAACCCTTGAGCAACTTACGACGCTGCCGGGCATCGGTCCAAAACGCGCGGCGGCGATCGTCGCACGTCGAGATCAACAACCCTTCACCCGCGTGACGCAACTGATGGAAGTGCGCGGGATTGGCAAAAAGACGCTGCAGCGTTTGGCGCCACATCTGCGGGTGGTGGCGGCTCGGCCGCAGGCGAAGTGAGCGATGCGGCGGTTGCTCGTGCGCTCGAGCAACCGCCGCGCACCACGTCAACTTCTGCTACCTTCGCGCTGTGAACGTCACACCGACGCTGTTTGGCCGCTATCAGATTCTCGAGCGCATCGCGATTGGCGGCATGGCGGAGATTTTCCGCGCGCAGGCACCCCCGCTCGCTGGTCATCGAGGCTGCGTCATCAAACGCATCTTGCCGCAATACACGCGCGACGCCACGTTTGTGTCGATGTTCGTTGACGAGGCGCGCATCACGATAGGGCTCGAGCACAAAAACATCGTTTCACTCTTTGACTTCGGCCAAGTTGACGGCAGTTATTTCATGGCGATGGAGTACGTCGACGGCACTGATTTGTCGGCGCTGATGCGTGTGCACTTGCTGGAAGGCAAGGCGCTTGAGCCGGCGCTGGCTGCGTTTGTCGCCCGCGAGGTGTTGTTGGGCCTAGCGCACGCCCATGCACTGCGTGACCACAACGGGCGCCCGCTGGGGATCGTGCACCGCGACATCTCGCCGCAAAACGTGCTGCTGTCGCTTCAAGGGGAGGTGAAGGTCACAGATTTCGGCATTGCGGCCGCGCGCCACAAGCTGACCTTGACGTCACCGGGCATGGTCTTGGGCAAAGCCGCGTATATGTCGCCCGAACAAGCGACCGGGCGCTTCGTCGATACGCGCACCGATGTGTGGGCGGTCGGCGTCATCTTGCACGAGATGTTGTCGGGGGATCGGTTGTTCGCGGATGACACGCCGCTGTTGGCGGTCCAGCGCGTGGTGCACGACGACATCCTGCCCCCGTCTGCAAAAGCTGCAGCCGTGCCGGTCGCGCTTGACGCCATCACGATGCGCGCGCTCAGCCGCGAGTTGTCAGCGCGATACTCATGCGCGCAGGAGATGGCGTCGGAACTCACCGACTTTTTGCGGACCACGCCGTTTGGCGAGCGCGACTTACGAGATGCGATCGCCGGCGTGCAGTGGCGTGGCGCTGATACGGCGCCGCTGCGGCCGACGCAGGTATTTGCCTCGCGCGCGCACCTCGATGTTGCCTACGCAGCGCCGAAATTACTCTGTTCACCTCCCAAGGTCGGTGAATTGCACCACGCCAGTGACGACGAGCTGTCGCGCCTAGCAGCGCAGCTGGCACACGATGGCGACGTGTGGTCGCTGGTGCTGATGGGGGATCGCTATCGACAGCTCGGGCATGCCGACGTGGCCGTGTCTGCCTACCGCGTGGCTGCGGCTGCGTTTGCGTACCGCGGACTGCTGGTGCAGGCGCTGTGCGCGTACGAGGGTGCCAAGGCAACACTGACGCCGACGGACGTCGAAAGGGACTTGATGGTGCTCGCGGATCTGACCGCTGGTGTCCTCAGTGAGCTGCTGCACGCGGTCACGTTGTTTGACGCACACGAGATTTGGTCGATGCTGCGCGACGGCAACCCTGACAGCTTCGTCGACGGTGCCGTGCCTTTGAGTGCACCGACGCCGCTGCTTGCGAGCCTTGGCCCGCGTGAGTTTCGCCGCCTCGGGATGGTCGCGCGGGTGCGCCAGTTCGCGCCAGGCGCTGTGGTGTTGCACGAAGGTGCGCTCGGCGATGCGCTGTATGCCGTCGGCCGCGGTCGTTTGGTGGTGTACTGCCGGCCGGGCGATACCGAGGCGCAATCGAGCGGCGCTGACGATCCGAGGCGCACGCAAAGCGTCGCTCCAATTCAGCTGCCACCGACGCCACACCGCGTGTACTTGGCGGGACTGGCGGACGGCGATTTCTTCGGCGAGTTCAGCTTTTTAACGGAACGTCCTCGCAGTGCGACGGTGGAGGCCATCGGCAGTTGCGTGGTGCTTGAGATCGACAGCGATGGTGTGCGCGCGCTGTTGCAAAGCGAACCCTCATTCACCGAGCCGTTGCTGCAGTTTTATAAGGAGCGCGTCGTTGAGATCATGATGGCCAAAAGCCCGGTGTTTGCGTCGTTGGAGCCAAACGACAGGCGCCAGTTGTTGCGTGACAGTACCGTCGCCGAGTTTGCCGACGGTGCTTGTGTCGTCGAGGAGGGGACCACCAACGACGCGCTGTATTTCATCAAGCGCGGCGAGGCCGAGGTGTTTCGCACCGACGCAGACCAGCTATCGATCTTCATCAACAAGCTGCAAGCGGGCGAATTTTTTGGTGAGGTCGCAGCGCTGCGTGGCACGGCACGCTCCGTCAGCGTCCGGGCGATGGGTGAGCTCACGGTCCTTCGCATCGAGCGCGACACACTGCTCAACATCGTCGGTCGCCAGCCGCGGCTCAAGGCGATGTTCGACGCCACCATGCGGGTGCGCGCGGCGGAACTGCAATCACGCGTGCGTGAACACGAGCGGGTTTTTTTTGGCACGTAACGCAGTGCAGTGGCCCACCGATGCGGCCTTACAGCTATGGCGCGACGAGGCCGTGTTGCAGCGCTTGCGCGGCGCGCTGCCCGCTGCACCCGTTGAGGTGCGGGCGGCGCAAGATCGTGCGGCGGACGGGGACCCACAAGCCGCGCGGGTTTGTCTTCACCTCGAAGCCGAAGTGCTGTTCGCCGATGTGGTGGCGCGCGCTTTGGCGTTTGAGGGCTGCACCATCGCGCTCCCGGACGGATCGAGCCTGTCGCTTGACGACGCTGAGCGGCTGCTCGTGCGGCGTGAGGCGCGCGCCACCCATGTGCTGCGCCACGCCGTTTCAGCTGCGATGCGGCCGTTTTTACCGCAACAGCCCAGGCACAGCGGCGGCGACGACGCCACCAGCGCGGCGTTTTTGCTCACGACACGGGCAGCGCGTGATGAAGCAATCGCGGTGCTCAGCTCGCTTGGGCGCGTCCGCATCGACGGGCCGCTCGCGCTAGCCCGCGCTTTGGACCTGGCAAACGAAGACGGTGCGTTTGCCGAAGCCTCGACGCTGGCGCTGCTGCAAGCGGCACGACAAGCGGCGGCGCGGCATTTGAAGCGACCGATGAAGCGCATCATCGTGCCGCGCTTGTGTACGGGCCTGGCGCTGACCGAGACGCCCGAGGTGCGCTTTGGCAGCGCAGCTTTGACGCTTCGTTTTGCGCGCCATGCCGACACCCTGCACGCCGGGCTGCGCGCCATCGCCGCGTCAGCATCGTCGCCAGTGGCGGCGGATGCGCTGCGTTTAGGACTGTTGAGCGCCCGCACGCGCCGCCAAGTCCTGCAAGAAAGCGCGTCGTCGGCACGAGACAACGCGCGACTGGCCTGTGCGGTGCTGTTGTTGCGAGCGCGGGCGAGCGCCGGCATCGATGGCGTGGTGCGGCGCGGGGATCACGGCCAGCCGGACGCGTGCCGCGAGGCGCTCGCGGACGCGTTCGGGCTGGACCCGGGAGTTGACGTCATGCTCCAGACGTTTTTACAGTTTCACGTGTATCAAAGTGATGAACGTAACGCCGCGCGCAACGCGATCGCTCTGCGCGAACGCTACGACGAGGCATTCGTACTCAATGAACGAATGTGGTCAGAGCCTGACACCACGGTGCAAAGCGACGCCGGCTCCGCGTGGGCACAGTGGTTGGCGGAGACCAGCGCGTAGCCGCGACTCGGTACCGCGAACAGCGCCGTCCGTCAGTTTTTGATCTTGTCTTCCTGTTTGAGGATCTCGGGTCGCGCTTTGCCGATGTTTTCCATTTTGCAGTGGCCTTCAAAGATAACGCCGGAGTGAATCACCAACTGCGGCGTTTCGATGTCGCCGTACATGCGGGCTGGTGCGTGCAACTCAACGGCTTTTTTGGCGCGTACGTTACCGCGGATCATGCCGTTGAGGATGAGCGAACCGACGTTGATGTTGGCGGTGACTTCGCCACTTTGGCCGATGACCAACACGTCGTCGGTGACGATCTCGCCCGAGAATTTGCCGTCGATGCGCACGGCGCCTTGAAACGTGAGTTTGCCGTCGAACGAGGCCTCAGGGCCCAAAATGGTGTGGGTTTGGCCAACCGAGATTGCGGCGGCTTGCGAGGCGATGTCTTCTTTGCGGGTGGGCATCAGGGCCATGGCGTATCCTTTTTGTCCTTCGGACATTGAGCGTCTCGGGCGCTTATAGCTGTGGGCAGTGCCACACTCGGTCCGCGAAAATCAAGCGAGTTTCGAGATGAACCATCGAATTCGCCCACGGTTAGGCACCGAAGCGCTGCATCAGATTCTCGAGTTCAGCGTAGCTGGCAAAATGCACCACCAGCGTGCCCTTTCCTTGTTTGTGGGTGATGTCCACGCGTGTGCCCAAGGCGCGCTGGACGCGTTGGCGGACATCGCGTTCCGCCTCGGTTTCGCGTCCTGCACTCCGTGATTTGGGCGCTGCAGGTTGCGTGGCCCGCTCGGTTTGCCGCACGCTCCACTTTTTTTGCACCACCTCGCGGCCGAGCTTCTCCATTTCCAAAGGGTCTTCAAGCGACAACAACGCACGCGCGTGGCCCATCGACAACTCGCCGTCGAGCACCTGTTGGCGCACGGCGCTCGGCAGTTTGAGCAAGCGCAGGGCGTTTGCCACTGTCGCTCGGTCCTTGCCCACCGCAGTGGCGATTTCTTGTTGGCTGAAGCCCATCACCTCGTGGAGCCGATGAAACGCTTCAGCTTCTTCAATGGGGTTAAGGTCTTCGCGCTGGAGATTTTCCACCAGCGCGATGGTCAAGACGTCCTTTTCAGCGACGTCTGTGAGCACTGCCGGGATTTCCTTGAGGCCAGCGCGCTGCGCCGCCCGCCAGCGCCGCTCGCCAGCGACGATTTCGTAACTGCCATTATGGCGGCGAACCACGATCGGCTGAATGACACCGTGCGCACGAATCGACGCCGCGAGTTCGTCGAGCCGGCTGTCTTCAAAGCGTTGGCGCGGTTGGGCGTCGCCGGGCAGGACGTCTTCGATCGCCAACACCAACGACCCGCGCCCAACGGCGGGCGAATTGTCGGGCTTAGGGGGAATGAGCGCAGAGAGCCCGCGGCCCAGTGAACGGCGCTTGTCTGAAACGGTCACAGCTGACTCCATATGGGACTCCGGTTACGCGTTGGCGGTGTGGGTGGCGATGGTGGGGGTGCGCTTGGGGAGGTTGAAGCGCACGCAGAGCTCCTCGGCAAGCTGGATATAGGCCTGCACCCCGCGCGAGCTGACGTCGTACAAAATTCCAGGCTTGCCGTGGCTGGGAGCTTCGGACAGGCGCACGTTGCGCGGGATGACGGTTTGCAAAATCTGACCCGGGAAGTGGCGACGCACTTCTTCCACGACCTGGTGGCTCAAGTTGTTGCGGGCATCAAACATCGTCAGCAAAATGCCATCGAGGTTGAGCGCTTCGTTGAGCGAGCCCTTCACGAGCTCAATCGTCTTTAGGAGGTGCGACAGTCCTTCAAGCGCGTAGTACTCGCACTGCAATGGGATCAGCACGCCGTCCGCCGCGGTGAGGGCGTTTACCGTCAACAAGTTGAGCGACGGCGGGCAGTCGAGCAAGATCACGTCGAAGGCGTCGCGGACCCCCCGCAGCGCCTTTTTGAGCCGCGTTTCGCGCGCGAGCTCGCTGACGAGCTCAATTTCGGCGCCGACGAGTTGGGTGTTGGACGGAATCAAGCTCAGTCCCGGCACCTCCGTCGTGCGCAACACGTCCGCCGGCACGCACTGACCGAGCAAGACGTGATACAGCGTGCGATCCTCGGGTTTGGCGAAAACCCCAAGCCCGCTACAGGCATTTGCCTGGGGGTCCATGTCGATCAACAGCGCCCGCTGGCCTTCGGCTGCAAGCGATGCAGCTAAGTTCACCGAAGTGGTGGTCTTGCCGACGCCACCTTTTTGATTCACGACTGCGACAACACGAGCCATCTGTAGCCTCCAACCCGCCTAAGGGGCGGTAAAAAAATGGGCGCGAGGACGGTCGCCGTTGTACCTGAATCCAGCATCCACGCAAGCGTCAACACGGCGCCACCACGACGACTGAGCACTGTTCCACGTGAAACATCACCTCAATCCACCAACTCGCATGACCCGACTTGGTCGTGAGATTGACGAAATTGAAGAACAACCATTGGAAATATTGAAACAAAACGAAATGAGAAGTGGATGGTTCCACGTGGAACATCCGCTGTTGCCTGTGCACGGGTCTATCTGCACGAGGTACCAACGTTTTGCAGTCCCACGGATCACACTGGCCTGAAATGCTCCGTGTTTTCGCTTGCGCGACCTCATCGAGGTGCGCCACGGTTTCGCGATGACGCTTAAAACCGTACGAGGTGATTTATTGGCACTGGCTCATGCTGGCGCGTTCGACGTGATTGCGCATGGGTGCAACTGTTTTTGCGCGATGGGGCGCGGCATTGCGAAGCAAATCAAGCTCGAATTTCCTGCGGCGTTCGACGCCGACAAGGCAACGGCGCGGGGGGACGTGCGCAAGCTCGGCACCTGCACAAGCGCTGGCGTCTTTGGGCGAAGCGGACCCTTGGTGATCGTCAACGCGTACACCCAGTTTAAGTGGAGCGGTCCGCACCAGGTGGCGGACTACCAAGCCATCGCCGCATGCATGGCGTGGATCAAGGCGAACCACAGCGGCAAACGCATCGGACTGCCGAAAATCGGTGCCGGCTTGGCGGGCGGGGACTGGGCGGTCATCCGCGGGCATATTGGCGAAGGGCTAAAAGGCGAGGACGTCACCGTCGTCGAATATCAGCAGGGGTAGCGCTTAGTCTTCGGCGCGCTCGCGGATGAGTTTTTCCATCTTCTTTTTGATGACGCCGCGCTTAAGCCGCGTCAGATAGTCCACGAACAACTTACCGTCGAGGTGGTCGCATTCATGTTGAAGCGCCACCGCCTTGAGGCCCTCGGCTTGTAGGGTGTGGCGCCGACCTTGGACATCTTGGTATGCGACCGTGCACTGGGCTGCGCGGGTCACCATTCCCACCTCCCCCGGCACCGACAAGCACCCTTCTTCCCATTGGAGCGCGCCGTGCTTGTTTGAAAACACAGGGTTCACCATGACGAGCGGTTCTTCGCCCGACGGGATCTCGACCGCGGACCCTGCCTGCTCGCGCTCATAGCTGCGAATGTCGACCACCACCACACGGCGGTGCACGCCGATTTGCGGGGCAGCGAGCCCGACGCCGTCCGCGTCGTACATGGTTTCAAACATGTCAGTCACCAGCGCGGCGAGCGCTGCATCAAACACCTCCACGTCGGCTGACAGCTTCAGCAACAGTGGATTCGGCCAAATCAGGATGTCGCGAACCATGGTCAGCTTCCTTGTCTAGCGCGCACACATAGGAGCTTAGCGGCCGGGCGCAACCCCCGCAGCGCGCCCGCCGTTGGTGGGTCGAAACATTTCGCTTTGGTCGATTTTTGGCGATGCTGCGCCATGGCTCGTCCTTCCCTGCAAACGCGCATCTGGCGCGCGATTGTCGTGCGCTTTGCGGTGCTGACGGTCGCAGTTGCGATTGTCGCGCTCTGGCTGATGAAAGACGCCCTGCAAGCGGACCTGCACAACCGCGCGACCGTTATTGCCCGGGCGGTCGAGCAATCGGCCGAGGTGAGTGTCGGTGCACGCACGGGCAACGCAGACCAAGTGGTGCGTGCTTTGAGTTGGCTCACGTCGATGGGCGACGATTTGGTTGCGGTGGTGGCGTTTGGCAACGACGGGCAGCCGCTTGCGGGCGTGAACTCCGCCGGTGTCTTGGCGTCGGACGCGCTTGAGGAACTTGCCAAGCGGGTCGAGCGATTTCCGCAGGCAATCGTCGAAGTGAGCCTCGTGCCACCGAAGCGCGAACGTGTGGTGGGTGACGTCTCTGACCAGATCGATCGCGAGCAAGACGGCGACCCAGCCAAAAACGGCGCCAACGCGGAGCGTGTGCGGGTGGTGTTATCGGGGCGGGGGCAGATTTTACGTCAAACCACCGCGGTGCTCGCGACGGGGCTGCTGCTGGGGATCGTCGCGCTGCTGACGTTGCTGGTGATTTCGAAGGACACCTTTGCGGGACTGGCGCCCGCGTTCGCGCAAGCCAAACGCATGGCCCAAGGGGATTTTACCGCGCGGCTTAAACCCGACTTCGCGGAGCTCGAGGTGTTGTTCGCTGCACTCAACGAGATCTCCGGCAGCCTGTCCGGCATGATCGGCAACGCGCGCAGCGTCGGTGACGACGTCAACAGCGCCGCAGAAACGGTGCGCGGCGCCGCCCATCAAATGCGCAGCGGCGCCGACCTCGGCACGCTCGCGGTCGGCAGCTCCGAGGCGGCGGTTGCCGCGGTGGCGCACAGCGCAAAAGAAAACGCCGCACAGCTCGGCGACGTCGCGAAAACCGCCGACGCCAGCGTCAAAGACACCGAGACCATCGAGCGCACAAACGCCACCACGGTTGAAGCGGCAGGCGCCCTGCGTGGCGAGGTCGACCGTCAAACCACCTCGGTGGCGGTGATCGGCAATCGGGCACGCCTGCTGTCAGACAATGCCCAGTCATTGGCGATTGCGGCTGAAGCGGCGCGCGGTTCTGCGCAGCGGACCCGCGACACGTCAGCGCAAAGCAGCGCCGGAGCGTCCGACGCTGCGCGCCTGGCGGACAGCGCGTTGTACAACGCCCAAGCCGGCGGCAAAGCGATCGAAGGCGCCGTGCAACGTATTCGGGAGATCGCACAAGTCTCCTCCGCCATCGAAGGCAACCTCAACCAGCTCACACAACGCGTGGAGGCGATGAAACCGGTGCTCGGCGCCATCGCCGAGGTCACGAGCCGCACCAGCCTGTTGGCCCTCAACGCCGGCATCGTGGCTGCCCAGGCTGGCGCCAGCGGACAGGCGTTTCAGGTGGTGGTCGACGAGCTCAAAAGTCTTGCGGGTCGCACCAGTCAACTGACCGCCATGGTGGAAGACAGCGTGCGCACCGTGTTGTTGCAGCGCGGGCGCACCGACGACGTTGCCGCCGGCTTGCGTCGCTTGCTGTCGACGTCGATCGATGATGCCCAGCACGCCGCCGAAGCGCTCGACGCCATCCGGCGCTCGACTGCGCAATCGCAAGAGGTGAGCGCGTCCATCGTGCAGCACCTAGCGACGCAGGACACCGAAATGCAAGACACCTTGTCGCGCATCGACGTCGTGGAGCAAGCGGGAAAAAGCGTCGAACAAAGCGCCCGAGCACTCGCTGACGAGGCGCGCGTGCTCAAAGACGTTGCCGACCGTGTCACCACCGTCACGCGAGACGTGGTGTCCGCCTCCAAACAACAAGGCGAGCTCGCCCAGCGCGTTGGCCGCGTGCTGACGACGCTCACGCACCAAGTCCGCTCGCTCGTGGGCGCTCAAGCAAACCAACACGGCGACATCGTCAAGGTCGAAACCGGTATGCGGGACCTGCGCCGTTTTGCCGACGACACCCGCCAGCGTGCCGCGCAACTGGAGGAGACGGTCGAGCCGGTGCGGGACAAAGCGAAGGCGCTGTCAAACGCCCTGCACCGGTTTCAAACACGCGAACTCGAGCTGCCGATCCGCAAACCGTGAGGCTAGGGTTTGGCAGCGTCGGCTTGTTGTTGTTGCACACGTTCGCGCTCGTGTTCGGCGGCTTTGAGTGCAGCGCGTTCGGCGCGGCGTTTGCGCCAGCCGCCAAATGACCGCACGCCCAACTCACCGACGACGATGAACGACACAGCACCAAGGGCCGCGCCGGCCAGCTGCCACTTCAGCAGCGCGTCGGCCGTGCGCTGTGAGGCCTCAACGCAATTGCACAGCGATGACGTCGCTGGCAGCGAGATGAACCAAGTGATGGCCTGCGTCCCCAGCAACAAAGCGACGAAGTCGCCCGTCAAGGCGCCGACAGCAAGCCACATCACCAAGCGTTTCGCGGTGCTCATGCGCGCACCATAAGCACATTTGCATCGACCTTGGGAGATGAACAACCGGATTCACCGACCGTGGGGTGAACAAATTCACCGACCTTGGGAGGTGAACAATTGAATTCGCCGCCCTTACTCGGTGCCGAACTGCATCTCGAGCGTCTTGTCGCAGCCGGTGGCGCGCACCGAGATGCACTCGTTTTCACGATCTTTCGCGACGCATTGGACTGTCACTTGATCGATCGGGCACTCCAACTGCTGCGCGGCGGATTCCTTCACTTCTTTGAGGTGCGCGTCGAGGTTTGACGACGCCACCGTGTCGGGCGTTTCTGGCGGCGGACCGAGCTTTTTGCGCGCTTTGGTTTTGTGCGTACTCGCGCACGACGCTGCCACCAGCACCGCCAGCGCCAACGACAACGACACGGCGAACACGCGCATCCACATCCATTGAGTGTGCAAACTTTCGGCGGCGTGCGCAACCGCTCACGTGATGCGGCCGTCCATCGGCGTCGAGGCGTTGGCGTACAGCTTCATCGGCATGCGCCCGGCCAAAAATCCTTGGCGGCCCGCGCGCACGCCGTCGCGCATCGCCTCCGCCATCCGCACCGGTTCGCGCGCAAGCGCAATCGCGGTGTTCATCAACACGCCGTCGACGCCCAGCTCCATGGCGCGCGCGGCGTCGCTGGGGGTGCCCACGCCGGCGTCGACGATGATGGGCAGTTGCGGTGACTTTTTGCGCAAGATCTCAACGATGATCCGCAAGTTGTGGGGATTTGTGATTCCTAAGCCGCTGCCGATGGGCGCCGCCAGCGGCATCACCGCAGCCGCACCGACGTCGACCAGGCGCTGGCAGGCGACCGGATCGTCGGTGATATACGGCAAGCACACAAAGCCCTCCTTGACCAGGGCACGCGTCGCTTCGATGGTGGCTGTGACGTCGGGAAACAACGTCTGCTCATCGCCAATCACCTCGACTTTGACCAGCGACGCACGCGCAGCTCCCAAGCGTGGCTGCAACAACTCACGCGCCAAGCGCGCGGTGCGCAAGCATTCCTCGACGGTGTAGCAGCCTGCGGTGTTGGGCAAGATGTGCATCGATAGTGGGATCGCGTCCCACAGCGAGCGCTCACCCGCGACCACAGGCTTCACGCGCCGCACCGCCACCGTGACCATCTCGGCGCCCGACGCCAGCAAACACGCCTGCGTCTGTTCGAGGTCGCGGTATTTTCCGG
>JAYTVG010000956.1:0-3302 GCA_043744135.1 Deltaproteobacteria bacterium
CGGTGGCGTTGGTGCTCAAGGCAAACGCGCCGGTCGCACCTGCTGCCAGACCGCACAGAGCACTCGCAGCCACGGTGCTTAACGCGAGCGGGTTAAAAAGCCACGAGGTCGTTTGCGCTGGCGCGTCGACGCTTTCGACGTCGCCACCTTCAGCGGCGGCGGATGTGATGCGGTCGGTCTGCAGCAGCTCTGGGATCGAGCTGCCGGGAGCAGCGTCCACGAGCGGCAGCATGTGCGCGAGCGCCGTGCGCACCCACGGATCGCTTGGCTGTAAGCTCGCGGGAAGTTGGATGGCCTTGAGCGTTGCACGCGAACGCGTGTCGATGACAGCCACCTGCACGGTGTCGACAACGTCGCTCGCGGTGGTGGCACGCACCAAGCGGCCGACGATCACGTAGCGCAGGCCCGCGCTTTTGGCGGAGTCGACGCTGGCACCGACGTAGCTCTTCCATGGCGCGTCGCGCGCGCCGGCTCCGTCTAAGCGCGCGGCGTCAGGGCGGTGGTGCAGCAGCGAGGCCCACAACAGTTGTGCATACGCATCCGCCACGCCCGCGGGCGCGTCGGCTTGCAACGACAGCGGCACCAACGCCACCCCCGGTCCGTCACCGCGTTCGACGACGTCAGCTGCATCAGGCTCTTGCGTCGTGTCGATCACTACGGTGGGGTTTTGCGCGCGCGGGCACGCGGCAGCGATCGACGCACTTGGGACGTAGCCGTCGAGATCGGCGATGTGAACGTACGCCCACGCTTTGCCTGCTTTGAGGATCGACACCGGCGCGCCGATTTTGATCTCCCACGCCTGGCTGTCGCTGCGGTTGTGTTGGTACATCGTCACCGACGTCACCAACGTGCATGTGCGCAGGGTGCCCTCGCACGCGCTTTCAAGCTCGACCACGCGCACAAGGGCGTTGACGTCGCCGTTTGAGATGCGTGCCACACCTTCTTCGGTGAGCGCGAGCACTTCGATCGGCGTGCGCGCATCCCACGTGGCTTGCAAGCTGCCCTGCGGCGTGGTGAGTGTGATGGGCAGTTCAGCCTTGAGCGTGCAGGTGTCGCCGACGGTGAAGGCGTGCGCCGGGCCCGACGTCAGCACGACGGCGGCAAACAGCCACGACGTCGCAGACCGCACGCTGTTGAGTGTCATGCGGCGCGTGGTCATGGCGTGAGCACCACCGGCCGATAGCGAAGGACGCCGCCGTCGAGCGTCGTGACGTGTGCCAGCAGCTGGCCTTGGATGGTGAGCGAGACGTTGACGGACGCGGCACCGTCGACGCGCACGGTGGTTGCAGCTCCCAGGGCGGCGTCACCGACCGCGAGGTAGCTGCGCACATCCGCATCGCGGGCCACCGCCAGCACCACGGTGTCGACGTCGGTGTCGATCGCTATCGCGTTGACGGTCCCCGAGTCGTCAACGACGACCGCGTCATCGAGCGCGCCACTCGTGACGCGGACCAAATACGCCTTGCGATCCGCGCGCACGACCAGGCGCGTGGCATGGTCTAGGCCGGCAGTCGCGACCAACGCCACGTCGCTTGCTTGGGCGTTGGCGAAAGCGGATGTGTTGTCGGTGAGCAGCAGTGGTGGCGCGAGCGCGCCCGTGAGCGCGTCGGCGCGCGCGAGCCACGCATCGCCCCCGTCGACGTAAGCGACCCCCACGCTGTCGTCGTCATACACAGTCACGGCGGCGACGTCGGGCGCAGTTGCATTCGCGACCAGCACGGCATCAGCAAATGCGAGTGTGACCGTATTGTAGCGTGCCAACACCACGTCGGTGTCGACGCACATCACCACGATTGGGCTGCCATCCGACAACAGCGCAACGTCGACGCAGCGCACAGCACTAGAGGCGATCGCGAGCTCCGCGGGGGGCGCCACCACCAACGCGTCGCCTTGGTAGCGACCACGCACCAGCGTCGGGTGCGCGCTGCCGATGAAGACGCCGGCACCGACGCCATCACGGCGCATCTGCACGTGAGGATCGCCGAAGCGCGCACCGGTGGACGTTGCCGACAAGGCGCCGACGAAGCCGTTGTCGACGTTAAACGCGCCGTAGCTCGTGGCACCGTTTGGGGGCAATGTCGTAAGCAAGCCCGACACGCGAAACGGCGCCAGGGCTACAACGTCTGAGCGCAACACCGTGGCGCCGGGCGCAACGACGACGTCACTGCGCGCCACAAACACCTCCGTTTGCGCGCGCCCCACCACTTGATCAAAGACGAGCACTTCGACCACGACCGCTGCGCGTATGCCGTCGACGAGATCGCCGCGCGCCGAGATGTCGAGCACGGTGTCAACGGCGCCGTCGACGAGAGCGATCGCGAAAAAATCAGCTGCACTCGCACAAACGCCAATGCAAGCTCGCGCGACCGCTGATGTCGGTGCGTCCGTGACCGCGCCCACAACGTGCACCCGCGCGTCGACGACATCGCCGAGCAGCGGTGATTGCACGTCGGTGACGAGCAGACGTTCGATGTTGACGACCACAACGGCACTTTCGTTTTGCACCTCGTCTGAGGTGGCGAGACGGATGGTGTTTGCGCCCAACGCGAGCGGCACAGCGACGGTAAACGTCAGCGATCCTGTGGCGGCCGCCACGGCGGCGCCGTTGACGAATAAAATCGCCGCTGCTGCTTTTGTGCCAGTGATGTTGACGGCGTCATCGAAGGTCTGCGCAGGGACCGCGTCGACGCGAGGCCCTGGTGGAGGCTGCGTGTCTGACGTGACACCGACGGACGCTGCTTGGGATCGCTGTCCTGCCGCGTCGACGGCGACAAACGAGAAGCGATTGCCCCCTTCGACTAAAGCCACGTCGACCGAAAACGTTTGCTCGGGACCAAGGGCCATCAGCTCGGCGCCATCGACGCGTAGCGCCGTGCCCGCTTGCTTGATGCCGCGCAAGGTGACGCGCGTCGCACTCGTCGGCGACTGCACCGCCGCGAAACGTGGCGCTGTCGGCGCGTCGATCGTCGTGTCCAAGCAGGCACCGATGGCGACGGCGACGCCGAGCGTGGCAGCCAGCTGCAGCGAGGTCATCATGGTTGCTCCGCGGCCAAAAACAGCCCCATGCGCGCGGTGGTTCCAGACACGCTGCCGGCTTCAGGAGAGCTAACGGTCGTGAGCACCTGCCACGGCGCGCTGTCGGGTGGCGCAACTGTGAGCGCGTCCGCCGCCAAAAAATACACGCTGCACGCGTTACAGTTGGTGGTGAGCGGCAGCGAGACGCGCGCCGCCACCGCCAACGTCACCGCCGGCGTCACTTGGTAGATGCGCGAATGCACCGCGAGCTGTGCGGGGGGCGCGAG
>JAYTVG010000957.1:0-1024 GCA_043744135.1 Deltaproteobacteria bacterium
TTTGTCATCGACCGCACGGGCGTCGTGCGCGCGCTTCACATGGGCTACACCGAGCCCGCGCTGTTGCGCGCTGAGATTGAGCATTGGTTGGGGCAACCGTAGCGCTAGCGCGCGCCACAGTTCACGTGCCAGTGGCGATCGCTTCGTGCGTCTCCTGACATCGCCCGCGCAGCAGCACCAGTCGTTTGCGGTGTGGCTGGGGGGTGCTAGCTAACTTGGGTGGTCACACAGCTGCCAAAAACGCTCGGTGAGGGCTCGAAAAAAAACCTGCAAGCGTTGGTCGAACTCCACGCAGAGCTGGCTCAAAGCGGCGGCGTCATCGTGCTTGGGGGGCCTCGCGGCGTCGGCAAGGCGTTGTTGTTGGCCGAGCTGCGTCGTGATTTGGCGAGGCAGGGGCGCTTGGTGTTGTTTGGGCGCGCAGAACAAGCCTCACAGCCCTACGCGGTGTTGCGTGAGCCGGCCGCGCAGGCGTTGGCGTTTTTAGAGTCGCGCGGGTTGGCCGAAGAATTTCTTGATGCGCATGTGCGCTCGTTGTCGGTGCTGCTGCCGCAGTTGGTGTCGGGCCCGGCCCAGCGCGCGAAGGACAAGGCGGCGTTTTTGGAGGCGATCCGCGCGCTGTTTTTGGATTTGCAGCGTCACACCCCGCTGAGCCTGCTGCTCAGCGACGTGCATGCCGCCGACGACGACGCCAAAGACGCGGTGCGCTTCATCGCCCAACATCTATTCGCGAGCGACGGTTACAACAGCGACGTTTCCGACGGTGCCGATACGTTTGACGGCGTCCTCATCGTGGGCACCCGCACCGACGACGACGTGGGCACGGCTTTTGCGCGCGCTTTGACGGTTGGACGGCGCTCGCGCGTGCTTCAGATCGGCGGCATGACGCGCGAGCAGTTGGCGTCGTATCTACAGGGCCATGCGCTGCTCGACCGGCTGTTGGCGGCGAGCCGCGGCCGGGCGGAAGACGTCGACGAGCTGCTCGATAGCCTACCGAAGGACACCGATACGTTTTTGTTGATGCGCG
>JAYTVG010000958.1:0-11368 GCA_043744135.1 Deltaproteobacteria bacterium
CGAGATGATGTTGATCGACGAGGACATTCGAAAGCTGATTTTGCAAAACGTCGACAGCGGCACGATCAAAAACAAGGCGCGCGAAAAAGGCATGCGCAGCTTGCTCGACGACGGCGCGGAAAAGGTCATCGCGGGGATCACCACCGCGGAAGAGATCAACCGCGTCACGCAAGAAGACTCGATGACGCTGGAGTCGTTCGCATAATGCGCGCTGTAGCCCCGCCGATGCGCACACCGCGCGCGCACTCGTTGCTGCCGTCGCGTCAGCGCGGGTCCGTCGCAGGAGGCGCTCGTGCCTGTCTTTGAGTACAAAGGCTTTGACGCCAACGGCAAAAACACCAGCGGCGTGCGCGACGCAGACTCTGCCAAGGGCTTGCGCAACCTTCTCAAGCGTGAAGGGATCTTGGCCACCGACGTCAAAGAGAGCGGCAAAGAGCAAGGCGACCCGAAAAAGGGCATGCTCGGCAAGCAGGTCAACTTCACGTTTTTGCAGCGCGTCAGCACCGAGGACTTGGGCATCACGACGCGCCAGCTCGCGGTGTTGTTGCAAGCCGGCGTGCCGATGGTGGACTCGCTCAACGCGCTCATCGAGCAAACCGAAAGCGCAGCCCTCAAGCGCATCTTGTCGCAGATTAAAACTGACGTGAACGAGGGTAAATCGCTTGCCGACGCGATGGAGCGACACAAAGCCTTCGACCACATCTACGTCAACATGGTGCGCGCAGGTGAAAGCTCGGGCACGCTTGACGTCGTGCTTGAGCGTTTGGCCGACTTCAAAGAGGGTCAAGCCAAAATGCAGGGCGAGATCAGCGGCGCGCTCATGTACCCGCTGATCATGGTGTTTGTGGGTTTGCTCAACATCACCATCATGTTCACCGTCGTGGTGCCGCGCATCACACGCATCTTTGAGCACTCCAAAGTGCAGTTGCCACTGATGACGCGCATCTTGATCTTCACCTCCAGCACCGTGAAAAACTATTGGTGGTTGATCCTCATCGTTGTGGGTGGCTTGATCTTCGCGTTTGTTCGGTGGAAGCGCACGGTCAAAGGCGGCGCGCAGTGGGATTCGATCGTGCTTCAGCTGCCGCTGTTTGGCGGGCTCACTCGCATGATCGCGGTGGCGCGATTTGCGCGCACGCTCAGCACGCTGTTGTCATCGGGCGTGAGTTTGTTGGTCGCCCTCGACATCGTCAAAAACGTCGTCGCAAACGCGCGCATCGCCGCGGCGATCGAAGTTGCGCGCGACGCCATCCGTGAAGGTGAAGACATTTCCGCGCCGCTGAAGCGCTCAGGTGAATTCCCGCCGATGCTGACGCATATGGTCGCCATCGGCGAGAAGTCGGGCCAGCTCGAAGGCATGCTGCAGCGCGTCGCTATCGCTTACGAACAGCGCTCAGACGTGCGCTTAAAATCTGTCATGAGTTTGTTGTCGCCACTGTTGATCTTGGGCATGGGCGGCGCCGTCGGCTTCATTGTGTTTTCGATCCTGACACCGATTTTGCAGATGAATACGCTCGTAAAGTGAGCCTTGAGGAGATGATCATGCTGGAAACAACTTTCCTTGTTCGTGACCCAACGTCGGTGAGTTCAACTGTTCACCTCCCAGGGTCGGTGAATTCAACTGTTCACCTCCCAAGGTCGGCGAATTCATTTGTTCACATCGTCGCCACGGCAACTACGCGCGGGCAGTCCGCAACGCGACGGCGCGGCATGTCGCTGCTGGAGATTATGGTTGTCATCACGCTCATTGGTCTCATCACCGCCGCCATTGGCGTCGCCGTCATGAACCAGTTGTCCAAGGGCCAATCGGATTCCGCGCGCAGTCAAGCCTACGAGATCGGCAAGTCGCTAGAGCTGTACCGCCTGCAAAACGGCCGCTACCCGACGACGTCAGAGGGCATCGCGGTGTTGGCAAAGCCCCCCAAAGGCAAGCCGATCATGGACTCGGTACCGCAAGACCCGTGGGGCAATGAATACATTTTCACGGCCCCCGGCACGAAGAACCCCGCGAAATTCGACATCCGCAGCAAAGGCAGCGACGGCGTCGAAAACACCGAGGACGACGTCGGCAACTGGGCCGCGGAGTAGCGCTGGTTTCGCTCGCGGTCCCAAGGTCGGCGAATTGTCATCGTGAAAGGAGGCCCCCGTGTCGCAAACCAACCCGTCAACACACGTGACCCCTTGGCGTGGCTTCACCCTGCTTGAGGTCGGCATTGCGCTGGTGATTTTGTCGCTGTTGATCGTCGTTGCGGTGCCTGGCTTGGGCGCATTGTCGGGGGCACAACTCAAGCAAGAGACCGGGCTGATGGCGGGTGTCATCCGCGACACGTTCGCGCGCGCGGCGTTGTTGGGGCGCAGCATGCGCATCGTCTTCGATATGCAAAAGCGCGCCTATTGGGTGGAAGAGTCCGCCGTCGTCGCGCGCCTGCACCAAAAAAAGCTCGAGGCCGATCACGACGGCAAGGCCAAGCTCGACGCTGTCGACGAGCGTCTGGAGGGCGTCGATGCCGCCACCCAAGATGAAGGTGACCTCGCGAAGTTGAACCTGTTGTCACCGCCAGCCTTCAAACCCGTCGAGGGCGAAGACGGCAAGCCGCACGAACTGCCAACGGATGTGCACTTCAAGTCGATTTGGGCGGAGCACCTCGATGACCCCGTCAAAGGCGGGCAGGTGGGCCTATACTTTTTTCCCGGCGGCTTTACCGAGGAGGCACTCATCACCCTCACCGACGACGAACAAGGCGAACGAACGTTGACGGTGTGGGTGGGTGCGTTGACCGGCGAAGTATCGATCGAAAGCGAAGAGCCCCGCGTGCCTCGGCTCGAGGAGGACTGATGCGCCGACGTGCATTTTCATTGCTGGAGGTGATGGTCGCTGTGGCTTTGTTGTCGCTTGGCCTTGTGCTGTTGCTGCAAGTGCAAGCGCGCTCGATCTCACTTGCACAACAATCGCGCGAGATGACAGTGGCGACGCAATTGCTGCGCGCGAAACTGCTCGACTGCCAAGCAGACCTCGCCAAAAAGGGCTTCTCGGTCGGCGACTACAACGAAGAAGGCAACTTCTCTGACGACGACTACCCCAACATCTACTGGGAGTGCCACGCCTACAAACCCGACATGCCGACGGCGGACGCGACCGACATCCAAGCTGGCGTCGGAGGGCTCGCGGGCGTCGCTGGCGACGACGCTGCGGGTGCGGTCGCCGACCAAGGTGGCGGCGCGGAGATGGCGATGGGATTTTTAGCGCCGATTTTGTCGCAGATGTCGTCCGTGTTGGGGGACTCCATCCGCGAGATGCACGTTATCGTACGCTACGGCACCGGCGCAGACATGAGCGAGATGACGGCGACCACCCACCTCATCGACAAAAGCGCCGTCAACAACATCGCCGCCATGTTGCAGCAACAGTGCAAGCTCCCGCCCGGCCTTGGCGGCGAAGCGGCTGCAGCCGCGCCACCGGGCGGCACGCGCGGACCACGAGCCCCTGGAGCCGGCGCGCCGCCGACGGGAGGTAAAGGATGATCGCACGCAAACGTCAGCGCGCGTTTTCGCTGCTTGAGGTGTTGGTCGCCTCGGGTCTGCTCGCGATCATCGGCGGCTTAATGTTGACGTCGCTGTCGTCGTCAATCGACGCCAAGGAAGCGGTCGACGGCACCAGCAACCGCTATCATTTGGTGCGGGGAGCGATGGCGCGCATGGTGGACGAGTTGTCGATGGCCTACCTCTCAAACCACATCAACGACGTCGAAGTGCGCGCTCGGACCGGCTTTAAGGGCGAGCGCGACAAGATCGCGTTCACAGGGTTTGGCTATGTGTCGCGCGTCGAGGACGACAAAAAGAGCGACCAACGCCAGCTAGCGCTCTACCTCGACACTGACCCCCGCAGTCAGACGCAGAGTTTGTTTCGGCGTGAGCAGGCCAACCTCGACGACAACTTTGAAGAAGGCGGGCGCGCGTTAGTGCTGCTGCCAAACGTGCGCTCGATCGAGTTTCAGTTTTGGGATCCGCAAAAAGACGCGTGGGCAGAGAAGTGGGACGCAGCTGGCACCGAGCTTGGTCGCTTGCCAACGCGCGTGCGCATCAAGCTCGTCGCGGTGATGGAAGGCGATGTCGAGGTTCCCTTTGTCACGCAAGCAAAAATCTGGCTGCCCACGCCCATCAATTTTTAGGCGCACACCATGAACGGCCCCAACACACCTATGACGTTTCGCGCCCGTCTCTGTAAAGCGCTGATGACACCGGTGGGGCGCCGCATTCCTGTGCGCAATGGTAAAGGCGCTCCGCACGGCGTGGCGTTGTTGATGGTGATGCTGGGTCTCGCGCTGATGAGCGCCGTCGTCACCGATTTAGGCAGCAACGAAATCATTCGTTTTCGCCTTGCGGCCAACGATCGCGATTCACTCAAAGCGGAAGCGCTCGCGGAAAGTTCGCTCAACATCGCGCGGCTGTTGCTCGCAATGCAATCCGCGGTGCAACCGTGCGTCACCATGCTCGCGTCGACGGGGATTCCGTTGCCCGCCCAGACCTTTTGGCAGTTGGTGCCGATGGACAGCGAGCTGCTCAAGGGGCTCGTGAGCGGGGAGCTGCAAAGCACGCTAGGCATCGACGTGTCAAAGGCGGTCGACGATCGCCACGCGAAGCAAGAGGCAGCTCTTGAGCAAGCGCGCGCGGAATTTGATGCGGAAAAAGAAGGCGCGGGCTCGGGGCCGTTTCAACCGCCGGAAGGTGGCTTTGGGCTGTTTGACGGCACCTTCACCGCGGACATCCAAGATGAGGAGCAAAAGACCGCGAGCTTGCGCGGCTGGACGGCAGCGACGTCGACGGGGTGCTTCGCCTACGCACAGCGGCTGTACCGCGTCTTTCAACCGGAACGCTTCGACTTTTTATTCGAGGATCGTGACGCACAAGGGAACACAACGGATCGCTACGAGCTGGTCGCGAACTTGTATGATTGGATCGATAGCAATCAGGATCAAACAGATCCCAAAGCCGATCAAGCGTCGTGGTGTCGGGGCGTCGGGGGTGCGGAAGACAGCGTGTACTCGTCGGGCTATAAAGCCAACCCCAAAAACGCCTACTTCGACAGCCCCGCCGAGCTGCGCATGGTGCGCGGCATGACGGATGCGCATCTGCGGGCATTTTCCGACCAAATCAGCATCTATGGCGAAGGCAAGACCAACATCTTGTCGGCGCCGTTAACCACCATCGAGTCGCTCATCTACGGCTGCGCGGACCCCAGTGAGCCCGTCGTCAACAATCCGCAGTGGATGAAAGAGACGCTGCAGCTGTGGCAAGAGTGGAAGACGTTAGGGCCCATCGGCGGCGGTGGCCCATCGACGCCCGACGGCTTCTTGGCGTTTTTGGACACGCGCGGCTTAGCGGTAACGCCCGCGTGCAAAGACCAGATGACCACAGAGTCGCGCAACTTTACCGTGCGTGCGAGCGCCCAAGTGGGCGACGTCACGCGCACCATCACGACGGTGATGCGCGTGTACGGCTCGACCGAAGAGATGTACTATTTTTCGATACGGTAGTTGTTCCCCTGCGGCGTTTTTGACGTTTGTGTTTTCGAGACAGATAGGGTGATTTTGTATGGCGCGAATTGTTGGCATTGATCTTGGCACCTATAGCGTGAAGGTTGTCCACCTTGAGACCAAAGCGCGCGGTGGCTTTGAGGTCGTCAAGGTCGCGGAGGCATTGCTGCCTGAGGCCGTCGAGGGGGCAGCGCCCACCGCGCTCGTCGAACGCCACGACGTGGCGCTCACCGAGCTCAAGGCTGCGGGCTTGCTCGTGGGCGACACCTTCGTCACCGGACTACCAGGACATGCGGCCGCCGTGCGCACCCTCAAACTGCCGCTGACAGACGCCAAGAAGATCGCCGATGCGGTGCCGTTTGCGCTTGAAAGCGAGATCCCGCTCGACTTGGACGACATCGTGTTGTCGTGGGGGATCTTAGGGACGTCGGTGCGCGCCAAACGCGAGGGCAGCACCGCCGCGGCCGTCACAGAAACCGACGTGTTGGTAGCGTACGCGAAAAAAGACGCGGTCCAAGAGCATTTGAATTTGTTGGCCTCGTTTGGCATCGACCCGCGCCACGTCGAGTTCGAGCCGCTCGCGCTCGACGATTTGTACGACCAGGTGGTCGCCGCGTTGCCTGCCACCGATGGGCCGAGCGAGTTGCGCACGCCCGGGGGCACCGTCATCGATACGGTCGACGGGCCGGAACCAGCGGTGGCGATCGTTGACGTCGGCCATACCTCGACCAGCGTGTGCGTGCTCGCCGGCAAGCGCGTCATCTCCGCGCAAACGGTGCTGCACGGGGGTGCAGACGCCACACGGGCGCTGTCGCGAGCGATCGGGCTGCCGCTGCAAGAAGCCGAGCGCGGCAAGCGCAAAGAAGCGTTCATTGAGGTGGCGGGGGCGCGCGCGCAGTTCCCTGAGCAGCAACAAATCTCTGAGACACTCAAAGCCGCACACGCACCGATCGTGCGTCGGCTGCGGCAGATCTTTCAGGCGAGCATTTCGCAAGCGCGCGTCCGTGTCGTGAAGGTCATTTTGGTGGGCGGTGGCAGCTGCGTGCTGAACTTGGATCGCCACCTTGCAGAAGAGCTCAACATCAAGGTTTCGCGCTGCCCGGAGCTCGGTGCGCTGTTAAAAGTTCGCCTACCGCTTGAGCTCAGCGACTCGTCCGCGGCGCAGTATGGCTTGGCTTTTGCGTATGCGCTGTCGGGCGCGGCTGGGCAAAAGACGCGATCGCGCATCGATTTTCGCACTGCGGAATTTGCCTACAAGGGCGACTTCGATTTCTTGCGCGACAAAGCGCCAGCGTTTGGCGCGTGGGCCGCAGCGCTGATGGTGTTGCTGCTGTTTTCCGGTGTCGCGCGCGCTTGGGTGCTTGGCAGCTCCACTGAAGAGCTCGACACGCGTGCCAAGGCGCTGTGCAAACAAATCACCGGGCAAGAATTGCCGAGCGATCAATGCATCGCGGAGATCAGCAACAAGATTAACGGCGCGGGTCACTTCGCCATCCCTGAGCGCAGCGCTGCGGACACGTACTTTGAGATCGCGCGGCGGCTGCCGGCGTCGTCGGAATTCAAGCGCAAGATCGTTGAGCTCGACATCACCGACGACCGCGTTCGCATGCGCGGCACCACCGCCACCTACGAAGGCATCGACAGCATGGTCGAGCACCTCAAAGGCGGGCGCTGCTTTTCGTTGGTGGAGAAGGGCAAAACGCAAAACAAAGCGGAGCTGATTGAGTTCAACATCACCATCACGCTTGACTGCGCCGCGGCCCCGGGCGACGAGGCTGCGCAAAACCCGAAAGAAGGAAAGTCAGCCAACGCGATCAAGCGCGCGCGCACCGTCGCAGCGCCGACCGCAGCGCCGACCGCACCCGTCGCCTTACCTGATGCTAAAAGCGACGTTGCGCCAGACGTCGCCCCCGCGGCTTACCCGCCGTCGCCGATGGCGCCGACCGAAAGCGTCGCCGAGGACGTGGTGCAGCGCCCAGGCAAGCTCACCGCGCAAGAAATCGATGAACGCCGCGAGCGGTTGCGTAAGTTGCGCGAGGAACGTGATCAACGCCGCGGTCGTCTCGGCGAGCTGCCGCTGATACCCGGCATCCCAGGCGTGGGCATCGGGGGCCACCCAAACTTGCGCGACCGCGTCAAAAAAGTGCAGTTGGGGGCGGACGGCGATCGCAAGACCAGCGACGCTGACGGCGAGGAGCAGTAGCGATGGCGAAAAATCCCTCAATCGTCGGGCGCGCGCTTAGCGCATTTTCGCGGCTGTCAGATAGCGAGAAGCGCTTGGTCACGCTGTTGGCCTTGGTGTTGAGCGCGTTTGCGCTCGTCGGTGTTGGCTTGCTCGTCAACGCCCAGATCAGCAAACGCGAAAAGGCCGTCAGGCTGCGCGCCGAGACGCTCAACACCATGGAGCAGATGCGCGAGCCCTACGAGCAAGCATCGACCGCCGAAAAGCGCACGCAAAGCAAGCTGCGCACCAACACAACGCCGTTGCTGTCGTTGGTGAAAGAAGCGCTCGTCGAACTCGCGTTGACGGTGCCTGACTTGCAAGAAAAGCGCGCGGCGGTCAAAGACAGCGACGTCACGGAATCGAGTGTCGACGTCAACGTTCGCGAGATCTCGGTCGATCGCTTGCAGGCGTTGATCGAGCGGCTTGAGGGGCGGCGCGGCGATACCGCGGTGAAAATCACCAAGCTCAAAGCCAAAACACGCTTTGACAATCCAGAGATGTTGGAAGTGACGATGACCGTGACGACGTGGAAGGGCGCCAGCGCCGAGCCCAGTGCTGAAAAGGCCCCGGGAGCAAAGCCATGAAGCGCGCGCTACATTTGGCCGGCTATGCCGCGTGGTTCGCGTTGATGTTTTTGGTGTGCGTGTACTTGACGTTCCCGCTCGACAACCTCAAGCCGCAAATCGTCGAAGCCATCGAAACCGCTTTGGGCAAAGGCAAGCAAGGCCAGCACGGCGTCGATCCGAAAGTGACCATCGCGTCGTTGTCGCTTGGCGGCATCGTGGGCGTGAGCGCAAAACACGTCAGCATCCAGTTGGGTTCGCATGATCCCGAACCAGGGCCCACCGTCGACGTGGAAGCGCTGTCGCTTGGTGTGCGCCCTTGGTCGTTGTTGTTCGCGGCGCGCACCATCTTTGTCGACGCAGACCTGTACGACGGCAACATCGCTGGCACCGTGCGCGTGGACCCCAAGGGCTTGATGTACGCTGCCGACCTCGAGGCGGACGGGCTCAACCTCGGCAAGATGGCGATGTTGCACGCGGTCGCAGGCTTGCCGGTGACGGGTGTGCTCGACGCCGAAATTGACCTTAACTTAGGTGCCAACCCCGACAAAGATGGTGAGGGCGACATCAAGGTGAGTATCAAGGGCGCCACACTTGGACCCGGCAGCCCCAAAGCGGCCGCGGCATTTGGCGGCTTCTCGCTGCCGCAGATCGACCTCGGCAACTTGACGGGCGACATCCCTGTGAAGCAGGGGCGGGGCACGCTCAATAACGTCAAGTTGGACGGCAAAGACCTGCAAGTTGCGCTCGACGGC
This sequence comes from Deltaproteobacteria bacterium, assembly GCA_043744135.1. Taxonomy (GTDB): domain Bacteria; phylum Myxococcota; class UBA727; order UBA727; family VGSZ01; genus JAYTVG01. The sequence continues at coordinate 9,077 of JAYTVG010000958.1, forward strand.
GACATCACGTTTAAAGGCAACGTGCTCAACTCGCGCTTGAACCTCGACGGTTGGTTTTTTCCGACGCCGGCTTTGTTCGAGAAAGACGCGAAGCTCAAAACGCTCATCGACCTCGGCGAAAGCCTCGGCGGTGGCGGCGGGCCGAGCTTGTCAAAAGCCAAAGACGACGACGGCCACTATCACTTCACGATCAAGGGCACAGCGCAAATGCCCAGTGCCGCACTCTCGCGCGACGGTAAAAAAGCCCGCGCGAAGATCAGCAAAGACGAGGCGCCACCGACCGCTGGCTGAGCTCCGCCTTCACCGGTTGATGCCGCCGACCACCGGCCTCCTCGTCGATGCGCGCAATGCTGCATGCAAGCGACACCGCAGGCAGGCTTGTGAGGGCGATGTCTGGTGCAATGTAGGCAACGGTCGCATGATCACACCGATACACAGACAGATCGCGCAGCGGAGGTAGCAACATGTCGCACCGCGTTATGCAGACATCGTCGGCGGCGATTGCGCTGCGCGTGGTCGCGTGTGCGATCGGCATCGCATGCTGCGCGGGTGGCTGTCCCTTCGAACGCTTTTACCCCGACAAGGTCGCTGGGGGGGCTGCGCGGCTCAGCGTTAGAAACGCCTTCAAGCTCGCCACCATCCTCGACGCGGACACCGGCTGCGGTTTCGCCAGCGACGCCGTGAAATACGGCTACACGCAAGACGGCGAGATCGGTGGCGAGGGCGCTGTGACGTGGGCCGTCGAGGGTTGCACGGTCGATCTTGGCGCCACGCTTAAAGATGTCTCGACCGACTGCCTGGGCAGCATCACGCGCGCCCGCGGACGCTTCAAGGCGACGGCGACGCGCACCGTCGTCGGCATCTTGACGGGAAATCCACAACGGCCGGTGATCCCCTCGTCGCCCGATGCGGTGTTGTTGACGGTGACCGCGAGCGCGAACGATTTCGAAGTGGCGATTTCCGATCGCCCAAGCGCCCTAACGTGGACGCACGCAGACATCGCGATGACCGCGAGCGTTCACCTTGCACAAAGCGTGTCGCTGGGCGTTTGCGCGATCGCCACCAGCGACGCGACGCTCAACGGGCTCGTGATCAAAGACGCGGTCATGCACTTCAAGGGTGCGGATTCCGAATTTGATGTCGACAGCGTGCCGCTCATCGATTTGGAGGCGCAAGCGGGCAAATACCGCGACTTCGAAAACTACCTCGACGGCACCGCAACGGTGTGGGGCACCACCGTCGACCTCGGCGCGAACCCGGTGCTCGACGAGGGCTATGATGCAGCAAAGTTCGAGGCGGCCTACGCGTGCAAGGAGGACCTGAAGTTGCCGGTCAGCTACATGTGCGAGTCGCTGGTGCCAAAGCTCGCCGAGGGTGCCGCGAAGCTCACCGTCAACACCGCGGGAAATTTGCTCAGCACGCTTGCGACCGACACGCAGTGCGGGTTTGCGGCGCCGCAGGTACTCGCGAGCGCTGTCGTCACCGGTGAAGTGGGGCATCTGATGGGCAGCGTCACTTACCGCATCAGCACGCCGTGCAGCTTGAGCTATGCGACGAAGACGGCGCTGCAGACCAACTGCACGGGTAAAACCGTCTACGCGCAAGGGTCGGCGGCGGTGACCGGCACGATGACGGTGCGCGGGCGTGTGACAGGAAACGCCGCCCAACCCATCATCCCGACGTCGCGCGAGCCTGCGCAGTTTGAGTTTGACGCGCGGTTCGACAACTTTCGCATCTCCGACGACGCCTCCGACCAAAGCCTGCAGATCGTGACCGGTGCGTTGTCGGGGACGATGCGCCCGCAGATGGCGCAGGATCGTGTCACCGGTGCGTGCAGCATCCCCACACCTGTGGTGACGTTTGAGAATCTGACGTGGGCGGCGGGTGCGCACGCCATCGTGCACGCCGACGGCAACGCGCTGGCCATCGACATCGACGGCGGCACACTGCAGGCGCAAAACGGCGACCACGGTGATCGCGAAAATTACCTCGCGGGCACCATCGTCGTCGACGGCGAGCCGTTTTCGATTCCACTGGCAGGCGCGCCCACGCTCGATCCCAACTATGACGTCGCTGCGTTTGATGCGAGCTATGCGTGCACACCCAACATGGTGCGCGTCGCGACTGAAGCGCAGTGCGACTTCAATCAAGTGATCGGCGACGGCGCTGCGCGCTTGATCATCCAAAGTGCTGGCACCATCGCGAGCCTCATCAACAGCGACAGCAGCTGCGGTTTTGCGGACACGCTGGGCGTGCTCATTTCTCCCACCGACGTGCAAGGCGACCCGGGCG
>JAYTVG010000959.1:0-11359 GCA_043744135.1 Deltaproteobacteria bacterium
CGTTGCTTTTTTGACGTTTCCTCGCGGCAGTGCGTGTGGATCACCTCGAGCGCGTCGCTGTGGTTCTTGATCTCTTGGTACGTCGGGATCAGCGACGAATCAGACGACACCTTGCGATCCACCGCCGCGCGCAGCTCGTGATACGTCAGCACCATCCCCTCAAGCGCGCTGTCGTGATAGATGTAAGCGATTTTACAACGCTCGTCGAAGTCACCCTGCTCGTCAGGGAGATCGCGTAGGAGCTGCTTGAGCTCATCGATCTTGTCGTCGAGGTCAATGAAGCGCGCGCGAACGTCGAAGTCATCAAAATCGAAGGACATCAGACACTCCCCGTACTGACCGAGCGTGGACCTCGCTCAAGGTGCGGCTAGCGAGATCGCCAGCCCGCGCTCCTTGGCACCAAGCGGACCGCAGTCCACTCCGTCGACGGACCCGCCGCCAACGCTGCAAAACCGTGCCGCGTCTATGTAGCTCAAACGCACCTGTCAAAAGAAAAACCCAACAACAAAGGCCTGCGATCTCATGCACTTGGCATGACGCGACGCGCCAGTCGCGTTTAGACGCAGTTCAATTGCGCCACCGTGGCGACGTCAACGCCGGCACGGCTGTCACACGCGGTACGGCGTCAACCAAGGTTGCAGACCGTCAACTTTTCCGCGCGTGGCATCGAGGTACGCGCTTTGGATCTTCTCGCTGATGGGGCCGCGTGTGCCCGCGCCGATGGTAAAGCCGTCGATGTCGCGCACCGGCGTGACCTCGGCCGCGGTGCCACACAAAAACACTTCGTCCGCAGCGATGAGCGCGTCGCGTGCGAAGCGTTCCTCGCGCACCTTGATGCCGAGTTTGTGGGCGAGCTCCATCACGCTTGCGCGCGTGATCCCTTCCAAGATCGGCTGCGACGTCGGTGGCGTAACCAGCGCTCCGTCGTCGACCAAAAAGACGTTTTCGCCCGTGGCCTCGGCGACGTAGCCGTGCTCATCGAGCAAGATCGCTTCGTCAAAACCGCCCACCTGCGCTGCACGCTTGGCGATGATGGAGTTGACGTATTGGCCGCAGATTTTGCCCTTCGGCATGAAGGCGCGCATCGACATGCGCGTCACGCTTGAGACCTGCGCACGGATTCCGCGCTTAAGGCCCTCCTCGCCCAAATACGCGCCCCACGGCCACACGCAGATGCCGACGCGCACGCGGTTGTTGGAGGCGCCTAGGCCGCGCTTGCCGTCATCGACGAACGCGATGGGACGCACGTAGCCTTGGCGTAGACCGTTTTTCGCCAGCGTCTCGACGGCACCGTGCATCAGCTCGTCGACGCTGTGCGGGATCTCCATGCGGACCAAACGCGCGGAGCGGTGCAACCGCTGCATATGCTCACGCAAGCGAAACACCGCGGGCCCGAGCTGCCCGTCATACGCGCGAATCCCTTCGAACACGCCAAGGCCGTAGTGCAGCGTGTACGCCATCAGCGGCACGGTGGCCTGCGCAGCGTCGACGACCGCGCCGTCAAGCCACGCGAACTTTACTTTGAATTCTTCCGGGACGTCGTCGGGTGCGATCATGCGCTGCTGGTACGCGTGCGGGCGCGCGCGATCAAGGCGTTTGCACGCCTTTTGTGTTCCCTCAATCGCTCAAGCTCCAACCGCGCAGAAGTTGCGTCGGGATCCGAAAGGTCGTTTGTTTGTCGTCGCGCTGCACGTCGATGAGCGCCTGCATCATGTGGGTGACGCACGCGCGCAAAAACGCATCGCCCGGGCTGTTTTTGTGCGCAAACTTGCCGAGCATCGCGTCGACGGCGCCAGCTTCACGCACGACAAGCGCCGTCCAGTCGTTGCGCGGCAGCGCGAGGAGGTCGCACACGCGATCGCCCGCGACTTTGCGCACGAGCGCCACCGGCAAGTCAGCCACCACGTGCGGCAAGTAGTCATCCATCGTGAGCACCAAAGCCTGCGCGAGTTGCTGGCCGGCGACCGAACCCTGCCACTGGTCCTCGCGGATCGCCGCCATCAGCGCTTGGCCGTCGTCGACACTGCGCGGCAACAACGGCTGGGCGACGCCCAAAAAGTGGCCGACGACGTTCCACAAGTGCAAGTACGCCGTTTGTTGCGCGGCCGTCAGCGCGATGCCAACCGCCGCAAACGCATCGAGGATGACGACGCTAAACGTCATCAAGGTACCGGCGAGATCCTCTTGGTTAATCGGCACGCCCCAGCTCGCGCTATCCCACGCGCCGTCGATCAAGATCAGGTGACGGATGGTGGAATGCATCAAGCGGACCTTTTGCGCCGCACGGATGCCGCGTCCTGCGGGATCAAGTCCTCCCGGCGTCATCACGTCAAAGACAAACTGCGCGGTCTCAAGCACACGCCGGCGCACGTTGCGCGTCATGCCTTGCGTTTGCAGCAACACCCGCGCGCCCTTCGCGGCGCAATACGCTTGCGGCAGTGACGACGTGAACAACCCGAGCGCAACCGCCCAGCCATGTTGTTCAAACAGCGCGTGCGCGATCGCGAGTTGTTGTGGGTCGGCCCACGCCGGCAGCGCTTGGGTCTGCGTGAAGTAGGCCTCCGCACGGGGCGGCAGTCCCTGTGGGATAGGGTCGTCGCTGCGCACGAGCGCCGCCATCACTTGGCCAAGGGCGCGTTGGTCGCCGCGCGCGAACACCTCGGTGACGACGCGGTCGGCTTCAGGATCGGCGAACGCGCGTAACGCGATGAGCGACGTGCGCGACCAAACCGCGTCAACGCGCGCGCTTGTGAAGGGCAACGCGTCCGTCGGCGTCAGCACTTCGAGGCGCTGCATGGGCGCGCGCGTCGTTGGCGTCGCGGTCGTCAACGCTTGCCATTGGCCCAGCGCCTCGATGGGGCGACACATGCGCTCGCCCTCGTACGCGTAAAACTGGTCGGGCGGGATCATCACCTGCATCCACGCGTTGTTGGGCCACAACGCGTCGCTGCCTTGCTGGGCGAGTAGGTAGTCGACGGCGCGGGGCACACTGTCGTGTGTGAGCTTGCCGGCGTCGAGCAAGGCGGACAGCACGATGGCCGTGAGCGGAGGCATGCTCGGACCAACGCCCGCGAGCGAGGCATCGCCGTATGAGGCCGGTGTTTCTCCCCAACCGCCGTCCGCGTTTTGTTTGCTGATGAGCCAGGCGATGGCGTCGGCGATCCATGGCTGCGTTAGATCCTCGCCGCACGCGCTCAGGCCGCTCACGACGCTGGCGGTGCCCGCAAGGTAGTTGACCAGCCAGCGCCCCCACCACACGCCGTTAGGCGCGCGCTGCGCCTTGAGCCACTGCGCGGCTCGTTTCACGGGCGGAGCATCGTTTCGGTAGCCGACCGACGCCAGCCCGTACAACACGCGGCCCGTCAGGCCCTCGGTGGGCGGGTCCGCCATCTCCACCGGTGGATCGAGGAAATATTTCGCCTTGCCGAGTGCGGTGCGGGGTAGCGCGAGTGGCGTCGTGTACAACGGTCCTGGCGGTTTGCTGCCGAGGTTCCAAACAAACGCCGACCATCCACCTTGAGGCGCTTGCATGTCGAGCAGCTGCGGCGCGGCGCGCGCGACCGCCTCAGACACGGCGTCGGTGGTGGCATTGGACAACGGTGCGCCGTCATCGCGCACGAGCGCGAGGCCGAGCGCGGACAACACGGCACCCGTGTCATCGCTGTCGGGCATGCTCGCGTTGTCCGCTTGAAACGCCCAACCGCCTGAGCGAGCCGCACCGCGCTTGCGTTGGTCGATGCGCGACATCTCGCTGCGCGCCTGGGAGCCCACCAAAAAGCGCACGGCCCGATCAACGCGCACGTCGCTGCGGGGGACGCCCGCGCGCAACAGCGCACGCACTGTAAACGCCGTCATCCAGTTTTCGCAGGTAAACACGCACATGTGCATGCCGGTGTCGTCGTAGACCTTGTGTTGCTCGAGCCATCGGGTGGCATGCTTCACGTCGGCGCCGGCAGCGAACAGGCCCGCGACATACAGGCCGGTTTGCAGCGTGTTGCCGTCCCAGCTGCCGTCTGTGTTTTGAAACTGCGTGAGGTACCGCTTGGTGGCGTGCGCCTCAAGGCGGTGTACGCCCCACAACAAATCGACGCGTTGGCGACGTGCGCGCGCCCGCAACAGCCGCGTCACCCACCCCATCGACAGCGCGCCCATGAGCACGCCAGCGTTGAGCTTGCGCTGCATCAGCGACAACACGGGCGGCACCATGGAGAACCACAGCTGCGGATCGGGCAGCTGCTCGGGGTCCGCCAACCCCACCATGGCGAGGTAGACGACGTTTTGATCCGAGTGCGAGAACATGCGGGCGATCACAGCGTCGACGCCACCGTGCTCCATCACCCACGCGCGCGCCCGCACGAGGGCGCTGCCACCGTGTGCGCGGCCGACGGCGTGCAGCGCTGCCCAACACAGCGCCGTCGACGACAACGTCCCTGCCGCGTGAGGATAGGCGGGGAATGACCCGTCGGCGTTTTGCAACGACGCCAAGAACATTCCCCCCTGAGCGCGATCGCGATCGGTGAGACGCCCCAAAAACGCGTCGAGCACCAACTGACTCGCGGTGGCGAGGGGCTCCATGTTTTCTGCAGCGTTAAACGACCCGTCGGCGCGCTGCGTCGCCAACAACGCCGCGGTGGCGAGCTTGAGGCTCGTGGTGACCGCATCAAGACGTGGTGCCATCACGTGCTCGCGGGCGGACTGTGCGTGGTTGGCACGTCGCTGCCGCCGGGCGGGGGCACGATGTTGTCAACCGCGTAGGTCGGCGCGCAGGTGAGGGCAGCAACGGGCGCGTCAGCTTCTGTCGACGCTGCGCCGCGCAAGACGCCAAAGTGCTTGGCCGCCTCGCCCAACTGGTGGTCGCGTTCGGCGCCGGCGCACAACGTCGCCAACTGTTGCGCGGTTTGCGCCATTTCGTAGACGTTGCCCTGCTGCGCGCTCACCTCGACGCACTTTAACAACGTGCGCTTGGCTTTCGTCGTGTTGCCCGCGAGTGCCTGCGCGCTGCCCTCAAAGCGCAACGCACACGGCTCGGCATAGGGACACACGGCGCTAAATTCGCGTGCGGCGTTAACGGCGGCCCACGCGCGTTTTTGAAGCACCTCGACCGGGCGGCCGTGCTCAGCGGCATCTGCCCACGCGCGTAGATACGCTTGCGGTGTGAACGCGTGGACGTTGTACAGCAGTGCGTTTCGCGTCCCCGTGTCTTTGAGGGCTTCACGCGCGCGATCGGCGAACGCGACCGCTTCCTCGTGACGCCCCAACCACGACAGCAGCGACGAGCGGGTCGCAAGCACGTTAGCGATGTGGATAAATTCACCGAAGAGCATGACGCGACTGTCCATCTTTTCGAGGCGGTCGAGCGCGCGCTGGTGTTGTCCGCGATACAAATCGTGCAGGGCTAGCGCGAGCTCACCGATCAAACCAAACCGCTCGTTTCCGCTGTCGCTCGCAACGTCCAGCAGCAGTCGCGTGTACTCGCCCGCACGACGCAGGTCTCCGAGCAGCATGTGCACATAGCTGAGCGTGAGCAGCGGCCCCTCTGCAAAATGCACAGCTCCATCAGCCCAGCAGCGCTCAAGCACCGGTGACAGCGTTTCAATGGTCTGCTGCCAGCGCGCCCGCGTGAGGAAGTAAAAGCCCTCGATCTGCGCCAACATCGCCGCCGCTTCCAGCGAACCGTCGACGGCAGCCGACCTGCGGGCGCGTTCGAAGTAGCGCTCTGCGGTGTTGTTGAGGCCCGTGAGTCCGACGATGGCGCCCAAAAACGCGTGAGAATGCACGATGGCACGCTCGGCGCGCGCGCGCTCGCTGAGGTTGGCGGCCAAAAGCACCGCACCAAACACGCCGAGTTGGCGGTTCGTGCCGACGTAGCCGCGCGCCAACACTGCGGCGCATTGCGCAGCCTCCGCCAGACGCAAGCGCGCGCTGTCGGCTCGCACGGCGCCTGGGGCGACGACGCGATGTGCGATCTGTGTGACGAGTTGGCGCGCGACAAACCACATCAGCGCCGGCGTGCCGACCGGGATGCGATAACCCAAAAGCGCCAGCGCACGTTGTAAAGTGGGCACCGCGGCTTCGACGTCACCGAGGTTCTCGAGCAGTGCGCCGTAGGCGGCCCAGTGTTGCGCGATGGTGAACTGTTGGTTCTTTTGTTGCAACAGCGCGCTTTTTTCGCTGAGCGTGAGTGCGTCTCGGTACAAGCGCGCCGCTTGGCGATGGGCGCCAAGACTGGTGGCGAAGGCGGCCGCGCGGGTCGCTTCATCGAAATAGTCCGCTTGCGCCCCAGCGCTAAAAAAATGGTGCGCGAGCGAGACGGAGCGATCGAGCCGCGCAACGTTTCCAACTTCGAGCGGCAGTGCCTTGAGATGCGCCGCCGCCACGCTGTGCAGCTGTTGGCGTCGTTGAAAGGAAATTTCTGAGTAGCAGGCTTCGCGCAACTTGTCGTGCGTGAAGCGCAGTGTGCTCGGGCCGTCCTCGATCAAAATGCCGCGGTATTGCAATTCCTCGACGTGCTCAAACGCTGGCCGCGTTGCCCCCAATGATGGCCGCAATAGTTCTCGAGGGAACTCTCGACCTAAAACCGCGGCGAACTCGAGCAACTCGCGCGCGGGGACAGTGAGGTTGCGCATGCGCGCGCTCAACAACGCCTCCGGCGTGTTTGGCAGTTGAAGCTCCGCTGATGCATCGAGCACCCAGCGTCCGTTTGCGCGCTTCAAGCCACCGGCCGCCACGACGGCAGCGAGATACTCTGCGACAAAAAACGGATTACCACCGCTGCGCTCGCCGATCAGTTTCACGAGCGCAGGTGGCGCTTGCTCGTACGCCAACATGCCGGCAATCAACGTCGCGACGTCAACCGTGGGGAGCGCGTCGAGATGGTAACGCACGGCGTTTGGGTGTCGCGTGAGGGCGTCGATTTCCGGCGTGAGTTGGTCCGCGCGGCAGGTCACCAACATGCACGCGTCGGTGTTGCGGTGTTCTGCGAAGGCGCGAACGACGCCTTGCGACAGCGAGTCGGCCCACTGCAGGTCGTCAACCACGAGCAGCAAAGGACGCGCCGCTGCGGTGGCGACGATGGTGTCGCTGACGGCGTGCTCGATGCGCCCGTGAGCGCCCGCCACCCCCATCGGCAGCGGTTCGGCAAACTCCGCGCGCCCCGGCACCTGCGCAAAGCGTCGCTCGATGTTTTCAAGCACAGGCAGGGCGTCGCCCACCAACGCAGCGGTCGCTTCGGCGCCGCCCGCAACGCAGAGTTCCACGACGGTGGTGAGCAGCGCCGCGAACGGTTGCAACGGCCGACCGCTGGGCCCAGCAAGGCTGTCCCCGATCGCTGCGGGGGAGCATTCGCCGCTGAGCACACGCATGTCGCGGGCGAACGCTTCGCGCCCAAGTTCGATCGCGAGGCGCGTTTTGCCTGCGCCGCTTGGAGCCAGCAAAAACACGCAGCGCCCTTGATGGTTCACCGCCCGCTCAAGTTCATCCGTGAGTGCTCGCATGACATCGTCACGCCCGACTAAACGAGGTCGGTATAGGTATGGTTTGGGCTGCCGCACCGCCAGTTCGCTGTCGAGCTGCGCACCTAAGCTCAACAACAACTCCAGCGTGTCGCTGGCAAACCCGATGCGTCGCTCGACGCGTTTTTGCAGCAGTTGCATGACCGCCGCGTCCAACTCGGGGGGGATACCGCTCACCCACGTCGAGGGCGGGCGCGCTGCGGTGTGCAGGTGGTGGTCGCGGACGCTCAGCGCCGTTGGGACAAACGGCGGCCGACCGGCGAGCGCCTCAAACAGCATGCAGCCCAGCGCGTACAGATCCGTGCGTGCGTCGGTGGCGTTGCCCGCGATCTGCTCAGGGGCCATGTAAAACTCCGTGCCCCCTTGCAACGCGTCGACGTTGAGCACTTCGCGGTTCAGGCCACCCGCGATCTGTCGCGTGATGCCAAAATCGAGCACCACCGGCTGGCCATCAGGGCGCAATAGGATGTTGCTCGGCTTGAGGTCGAGGTGAACGATGCCTTCGCCGTGCAGGTACGACAGTGTTTGGCAGAGGCGCGCGAAGATCTGCACCACGTCTGGCAAGCGGCCGCCAGCGCACGGTCGGCGCAGATGTTCGGCCGGCGCGACGTCGTCGGCGTCGTCACCCGTGACGCTCGCGACGGACAACGTCGAGCCGCGCATCGGACGTGTTTGGGCGCCTGCAGCTGACACTTCACTCGGGACAGCCCTGTGACGCCACGCGCCGTCGATCCACGCGTCGAGCCCCTGCCCCTCGATGAGTTCCATCGCGTACCACGGCAGCACACCGTCGACGCCGTGCCCAAGCAAACCGACCACGCCGGGGTGCCGAATTTGCGCGAGCAGTCGGATCTCGCGGCGCACGCACTCGGATGCGATCGGATCGCGCGCAAGTGCGATTTTTAAAGCGACGCGCTGAGACGTCGTGGTGTGGACCGCTGAAAACACCGCGCCCATCGCGCCAGCGCCCAGCGGCGCGGTCAAGCGATACGCTCCGATGATACGATCGTTCACCCGCTGCAGGTAGCCCGCCGCGCGAGCGGGCTCAAGCGCAACAGTCATCGCGAGGAGCCCTGCGCCCGAGACATGTCAAGGTCCGGTAGCAGCGAGATCTACGCCAAATTGCCACGTCCTGCGCTATCCGCTGGGTCTGTCTTTTCATTCGATCGGGGTCTGCATGGCTGAACTTCGCCTTTCCTCCCGTCAAACGGACGTGATTAAAAAACTCGTCGACGCCGCCGCGTCGGGCAATGCCGGCGCCACGCTCGCCCCCGGGGCCGCCGATGCGATCGTCGCGAAAATCGTCAGCGGCGCGCCTGCGGAACTGCGCTCGATTCCAGCAGCGCAGCTCAAAGGGCTCATCAGCGCTGGCCTGGTGAAGCGCCTCGGCAGTGGCGGCACTGCGCTCGGTGCGGCTGGGACGGTGTCGGGCGCTCAGCTCAACCAACGCTCCGCGGGTGCGGATGCAAAATCGTTCGTCGAAACCGCTAAGACGGAAGTGGCGCGGCTCGAAGCCACACTCGGCGACGTGCGCGGGCTTATCACCACGAACCAACAGGCGCGTGCGACGCTAACGCAGCGCGGTGACGCCACGCTCGCGCATCTAGTCGACAAACTGTTACCCAACGTGGGCGCGGCAGTCGTCAAGCGTGCGATGGCGTTAACGGGCGCGGACCTCGTTGCATTTTGTGACGAAAGGCCCCCCGTCGACGTCGCAGCGCTCAAGCTGCAGCTCGCCGGCCACGAGCAGGACTTGACGACGCTGCGGCCGCTGCGTGAAGAGTACGACGCCTTGGTCGAGTGCAAATACGGCACGCGCGACTACACCAAAGGCTTTTTGAATCCCAGCCGCTTCCTCGATCCTGGGCGTGCTGACGAGATCCTCGGGCACTTCCCTGGCGTCGCAGATTTTCGCGAACTGGTCGCCAAAATCGACACCGCCCGCACGCAGCGCGACAGCCTGCAAAAGCTCTTGGCCGGCCGGCCGTCGCTGACGGATGCAAAAGCAGCGCTCACAGCGCACATCAGGAGCGCCGACGGGCCCTCGCTGTTGACCACACTCGGCTCCGGGCCCGAGCAAAAAGCGTTCGTCGACGTCACCGCACTCAACGCGCAACTGGTCTACCTCGATGACGTGCTCACCAAGAAATTGATGCCGCTTGAGATGTCCTTAACAACCGACCTCGCCAACGTGCGATCGGCGGCGAGCGGGAAGGTGCCGCAAGACCCCAAGCAACTCGCGTTAGCCAGCACAAAGCTGACGGCGCGCTCACAAGCCTATCGCGAGTCGGTCAAGTCGACGACGCAGGCCCAAACGCGCATCGTTGAGTACCGCCCACCGCAAACTGTCTACGTCAACTCGGGCCCGAGTGTGTTCGAGATGTACTTTTGGTGGAACGTGATGATGCCCCACCACCATGATCATGGCGGGGGCGTCACCAACAACACGACGGTGAACAACTTCCCCGCTGGCGGCGGCGGCGGCAACTTTGGTGGCGCGGGTGCAAGCGGTACGTGGGATGCGCCCGCTGTGAACCACAACGCGGCTCCGCAATTCTTCGACGCCCCGATTCTTCCCGTCGTCGACAACGCCGGGATGGCGAACGACGGCGCCACAGGACATTCCAACGCGGGCGCGATGGATTGGCAATTGTTTGACGGCGCGACCGTGCACCCCGCGTCGCCCGCGTACGATGCGCCCATCGCCGACACCGGCAGACCAGATGCGGTGACGACCACAGACTTCAACAGCGTTGATACGCAATCGCCTGCCACCACGGACACGCTCAGTGGCGCCGACGCGCCCGTGCGCGACCAATGGGCTGAGGATGCGGCGCGCGCCACCGATGAGCCAGCACCGACGTCCGGCGCGCAATCAAACGACGCCGACACGTCCGATGCTTCGATCCACGCGTCGTAGCGTGCGCGCGTGGGCGGATACAGGGCGCGCCTAGGATCAAGGGCGACAGCGATGAAGCTGTTTTGTTACCTCTATCGTGACAACGCGCTGCTGCCTCACTTTTTTGCCCACTACGACGCGCTTGGCATCACCGACTACCACTTTGTGGTCAACGACCATGGCGCGTCGGGGCTGCTCGCCTCGACGCGCGAGCTTTGTGTTGGCCATCGGGTCACGATCCGCCACCTTACAAAGCCCTTTTTGTCCGACGAAAAAGATGCCGAGCTCAACGATCTGAAAAACGTCTTCGCGGTACGCGGCACATGGGTGATGGTGGTCGACCTAGATGAGTTCGTCGAGCCACGCATGTCGCTCGCCGCGCTGTGCTGGCTGCACGACGTGTTGGGTTACACCGCGGTGTTCGGAGCGTTCGTCGACCGCGTGGCGGCGGATGGGGCCCTCGCGCACGTCGTGCCGGGGGTACCGCTTCACGAACAGTTTCCCATCGGGACCAAGCTCACGCAGCGGCTGCTGCTTGGGTGGAGCCACAAAGTCGTGGCGATGAAGGCCGAGTTGACCCTCACCAATTGCGGCCACAAGGCGACGGGCGCGACGTGGATCGGACGGTTCTTCGCGCACATCCACCACTACAAATGGAACAGTGCGCTGGTGGCGCGCCTGCAAGAACGGGTCGAGCTGTTTCGCGCCCGCGGCATGTCATGGTGGAGCGAGTCCGATCGCTTCATCCGCTACTATGCAAGTGCAGGTCGCATCCGGCTCGACGATCCTGTGTTCGCAGCTTGGCGTCCTGTGCCCGTCACGCACTCCCGATGGCGCGACGTCATCGCGCTCGCGCGCGCAGTTGGACTCGACATCACCCACCGTGTGTTTGAACGCGGCATCCACGCATGCGTCGCGGTCCTTCAGCGCGCGTTGCACGCGACCGAAC
>JAYTVG010000960.1:0-3296 GCA_043744135.1 Deltaproteobacteria bacterium
CGTGTGCACTTTGCGGTGGTGAACGCGCGGGCTTTGGACCACGCTGCACAGCATGCACGGCAGTATCTCCATCCATCCGCGAGGCTTCGGCTTCGTCACTGAAGTCCACGAACGGGCGGGCGAGCAACCGCCGGTAGCGGCGTTCGTTGTTCCACCGGATTTGAACGCGTTTTTGGCGGATGACATCGTGACATATCGCGTCGAACAAAACGGCGACAAGTTGACCGCACGCGACTTGGTGCTGGTGACGCGTCCTCGCACGCGCTTGTTCGGCGCCGTGGTCCGTCGTGGCGCTGGCGTTTTTGTCCGCGTCGACCGCGCCGTCAGCAACACCGACTGGCTGTTGATCGGCGCCGCTGACATCGCCACCGACGCACTTGTCAGCGCGGTCATTGACGGCGGCACCGTGAACCAGTTGTGTGCGCCGCAGGTTTTTGTCGGCACCGCCGCCGACATCGAACGGTTGTTGTGTCGCCACGACTTGCAAGCGGAACACTCGCCCGAGGTCGAGGCCGCAGCCGCAGCCGCGGTGATGCCGACCGCGTTAGGGCGGCGCGATTTGCGCGGGCACGTGACGGTGACGATCGACGGTCCGTCGACGAAAGACATCGACGACGCGCTGCTGGCGTTTTCACCCGATGACGGTGGCGGCGTGCGCGTCATCGTTGCGATTGCGGACGTGGCCAGCGTGGTTGGGCTCAACACCACCCTGGATATGGACGCTCGCAGCCGCGGCACCAGCATCTACCTTGCGGGGCGCACGTTGCCGATGCTGCCGAGGCTTTTGTCGGAGAGCTTGCTGTCGCTCAACCCGGACGAGGACCGAGCGGCGCGCACCGTCGAGCTGCGCATCGATCCTGAAGGCGTCGTGACATCGTGCGACATCCATGAAGCGATGGTGCGCTCGACGGCGCGCCTGACGTACGACGACGTCGCGCGCTTCTTAGACGACAACGATCTCGCCGCGGTGCCGGCCGCTACCCACGACACATTGCGGTTGTTGCGGACGGCGTTCGCACGCTTGTCGCAGGCGCGCGCGCAACGCGGTGGCAAAGACGTCGAACGCGCGGAGATCTACTTGCCCCTCGACAGCGCGGGGGAGCCGACCGCACTTACGGTGCGCAGCAGCAATGTCGCGCACGTCATGGTCGAGCGCTTGATGGTGGCGGCCAACGAAGCGGTGGCGGGCTACCTCGTCGAGCGCGGGCTCGCGGGCGTCTACCGAGTGCACGACGCGCCCACCTTGCAGCGCACCCGCGCGCTCATGGACGCCGCGGCCGCACTCGGGGTCGTCGCGGGGTTCGCGCGTGACGCGCCACTTTCGCCGCGCGGTTTAGCTGCGTTCGATCGGCAGTTCAAAGACACCACGCATGCCGCCAGCGTCGACAGTTTGCTCATGCGCTTGCTCGGTCCCGCGCGCTACACCACGCAGCCTTCGATGCACTTTGGTCTTGCGGCGCCGCTGTATTTGCACTTCACGTCGCCAATCCGCCGCTATGCCGACCTGCTCGTGCACCGCATTTTGCGGCGCTATCTTCGCGGCGAGCGCGCTGCGGCCGACAGCGTTGTCGGCATCGAGCGCATCTGCCGGGACATCAACGACAAGGCCCGCCGCGCCGCACGTGCCGAGGCCGAGCGCGAGCGCGTATTGGTCGCTCGCTTGTACGGCAAGCGCATCGGCGCCGTCGTGCCAGGCGTTGTCGTTGGCGACAAACCGCAAGGGGCGCTCGTGCAGATCGACGGTGCTCTCGCGGTCTGCGTCGGCCTTCGTAGCGCACTCGGTACGCGCTTCGACGTCGAGATCACCGCGGTCGACGAGGATCTTGGCCGCATCGACGTGCGCGCGCGCTGACCGGTCGCACGGTGTTAGTGGTGGTGGCCGCCGGGGCCGTGGACGTGGCCATGTTTGAGTTCGTCTTTGCTGGCGGCGCGCACCTCGACCACGGCGATTTCAAACGTCAACACCTTGCCGGCGAGCTCGTGGTTAAAGTCGAGCGTGATGGTCTTTGAGTCCATCGCCATGACGCGTGCGGGCACCTCCGCGCCGTCGGGTGAGGTCGCGACAATTTGGTCACCCACGTCGTATTTTTCGCTGGGGAACTGGCTTTTGGGGACCGGGTGCACGCGCGTTTGGTCGTAGGTGCCGTAGCCCTCTTCAGCCGACACCGTGACAGTTTTCTTGTCGCCAGCACTCAAGCCCTCCAGGGCCTTTTCGAGTCCCGGGATGATGTTGCCCGCGCCATGCAAATACCACAGCGGGTCACCCTTGCTTGACGCGTCGACGACGATGCCACCCTCGAGCGTGAGTTTGTAGTCCACCGCGACCGCACACTTTTTTGCAATTTGCACAAAACCTCCGCGTTTGAGCTACGTGCGAAACGCTGCCGCGTCAACGCGCATCACCACCGCGCAGCCGCGGTTCACGAGGCAGTCCGGCCCGACTTCACAAAATCGCGAGGGGTTGGTTTAGCGTGCGCGTCATGGCATTTTTTGACTCCGCGATCGCAACGCTTGTCGACCACCGCGCCGACGCCGTTGCTGTGGGCAGCGGCCACCCGATGTTGCTCATCACCGGCAGCACCCGCCAGCCCATGACGACGGAGCCGGTGACCACGCCGATGCTCCAACGTATGATTGCAGAGGTGGTGCCGGCGGCTGCGCTTGAGGCATTCGCGAATCAACGCGCGCTTGAGCACGTCTACCAAAGCCCGCATGGGCCCGTACGGATCGTGCTGACGCGGGCGCCGCAGGGCATGCAGGTCATGATCGCGCGCGCCGACAGAACCGCAGCGCTACCCCCGGGGCCGCTGTCGATGGAGGGCGCGGCGGTCGCCATGCCGCCACGCGCTCCCACGTCAACGGCGGAGGCTTCTGCGGTGAAGGTGCTGCCCGTGGCGTCGGGGCCAGCCGCGGCAACCAACATCGATGCGCTGTTTCGCGAGATGGTTAGACAAGGCGGCAGCGACCTGTACATCTGCACGGCCAAGCGCCCGCTGGTGCGTGTCGACGGCGAGCTCAGGCCGCTGTTTTCGACGGGTAGCGCGCTTATCCAAAGCGACGTCAAAGCGCTGGTGTTCAGCATCGCGCCACCCGACCAGCTCGCGCTATTTGACAAAAGCAACGACGTCGATTTCGCGTACGAGATTGCCGGGCTCGCACGCTTTCGCGCCAACCTCTTTCGCGATCGAAACGGCGTCGGCGGCATCTTTCGGCAGATTCCGATGGAAGTGCTCAGCGCACAGGACCTCAACTTGCCGCAGGCGATCTTGGATTTGTGCATGCTCAACAAAGGACTC
>JAYTVG010000961.1:0-11357 GCA_043744135.1 Deltaproteobacteria bacterium
GAGCTGTCCGACAAGCGCGTGGCCAAGGTCAATGAAGTCGTGCAAGAGGGTGACGAGGTCGTCGTCAAGGTGCTCAGCATCGATCGCGATGGCAAAATCCGGTTGTCGCGCCGCGCCGCCGTCGGCAAAGAGCCCGGCACCGTCGACAAGAGCGAACCGCCTCCGCCGCAAGAGCGCGAACCCCGCCGCGAGCGCAGTCCCGAGGCCTAAGGCTCGCCGGGTGGTGACACGAAGCCCCTTGACCGCAGGGTCGAGGGGCTTGTGTTTTGGAACTACTTTCGTTCACCTCCCAAGGTCGGTGAACTACCTTCGTTCACCTGCCAAGGTCGGTGAACTACTTTCGTTCACCTGCCAAGGTCGGGGAAATAGGCTCGATGTCGAGATGATCCGCGTAGCTAAACCCGGTGTCATCTGCTTTGATCCTCACTATGGGCTTTCGTGAACTGAAGATCCCGCGCGCCGTGTCGTTCAGCTTCGCGCTCGTGGCGACGTACGGCTGCTCCGGTGGCTTGTCGTGCGGTGGTGGCGCGTCGGGGTGCGGCAGCGCGTACCAATACCCGCAGACGGCCGCGCAAGTGCCCAACGGCACCGAATTTGTCGACGACGGTGTGCGCATGCGCATGACGCAGCAAGCCCTCGACTACGTGGTCGATAACATCCGGCCGATCTTGGGCGAGCTGCTCGGCAACGACCCCAACAACCCCAACAACCTGCTCATCAGCTCAACTGCCGGAACCACCATCGGCGCAGGCTTCACAGTGGGCGTCAGCGACGGCAGCCCTCCTGACGAGGTGCACCCCACGGAGATCTACATCGACGCTGCGCAGTTGGCGGACGGCATGGTGCTCGAGTTCGTCGGGGACGATGCCGGTGAGCCCACAGGCGTTCACCTGGTCGCGTCCAACGTGCCGCTGGGGATCGACGCGCGCATCTTTTTTGACTTCGGCATCGGCAACGCTGCGTGCGATTTGTTCGGCACCAACCCCACCCTCGGCTCGCGGCCGTTTTTGACGACGCTGAGCATCGATGCGGTCATCACCCCGCGCGTGGGCAACGGCGCGCAATGTGATGGTGGCGCGCCCGAGTGTTTGAAGATCGACGTCAACGTCAACAGCGCGACGATCGGCTCGTTTGGCGCTGGCGACATTGCTGTCGAGCAGCCGCCCTCGCCGTGCGCTTCAGACGGCCTCGGTGCGTGCTCCGAGGTGTGTAGCGATCAACTGTTGATTGAACCCGCCGACCTCGAGTGCACGGGCGTGTGCTTCGTCGGCGACATCTTCGTCGACATCGCCGCGGGGCTGTTTGACTTGCTCAGTGGCCTCGTCAACGCGTTTTTGCCGACGTTGTTGGAGGCGCAGATCCGAAACGTCCTTGCCGACTTCGATGGTGCGCCGATCGCGCTGTCAAACCGCCTCGACGTCGCAGGCTTCGCGCCCGGCGTGTTGCCGGTGTCGGCGCTTGATCTCGGGTTCGCCATCGGCCCGACGGCGGGCGCCTTTAACGTCAACGACCCCGCCGGCATCCCCGCCGCGGTCGGCATGGACTTCACCTTGAAGTCCGGCTTTGAGGCGGCGCCAGCGCTTCCCCCCGACGACACGCTGGTGCCAAACCCCTGCGTGCGCACCATCACCGGCAACGACTTCGCGGCGCTGTACGACGGCTTTCGATTTGAAGCGCCGCCGGGCGAACCGCTGACCGGCGCGTACGACGGCACCGTGTACTCGGTGGGTCTGTCCGTCGCCAAGGCCACCATCAACCAAGTGATGTTCGCGATGTACAACACTGGTGCGCTGTGCATCGAAACCAACACCGACGCAGTGCACGCGCTCACCGGCGGCGGCTTCCCGCTGACCGCGGGCCTCATCGACACGCTCACCGGCGGCAGACTGCGTCAGTTCGCCAAGCCCGACGCGCCCGTCATCATCGCCATCGCCCCGAGCCAGCCACCGGTGCTGACGTACGGCGCTGGCACCGAGGAGGAGGGCCACCTCATCGTCGACTGGCCAGCCGTTGAGGTGAGCTTTTACGTGTTGATGAACGAGCGCTTCGCGCGCGTGTTCGCGGTCAACACCGACATCTCGCTGCAGTTGTCGGTGTTTAACGACCCCGACACGCAAACCTTGCGCATCGCCGTCGTGGACGGCCCAAACGTCGACAACTTTCAAGAGCGCTATAACGAGCTGCTGCCTGGCGTCGCGTTTAGCGAGGTGCTCGACGCGCTGGTCGGTTCAGTGTTTGACGCAGCGCTCGGCGACGGCATCGAATTTAACTACGACATCGGTTCGGCCATCGCAGACTCGTTTGGCATCCCGTTGTACGTGAACTTCGTTGGCCTTGAGACCACACCGACGGTCGATCCTGAGTTCCTCAATGTGTACCTGCAGTTTTTGGGCACCAACCCGAACCCCGTGATGCGCCCGACTGCAGGACTGCACATCGCTGAGCGCCCGGATGTGTTTGAGCAGCCCGAGGGCCAGCGCCTGCCTCACACCACCGGCCACGTCGACGTGCAGACCGACGGCGACGACGCCACCGAGTACTTCGCGAAGGTCGACTACGGCGCGTGGCGCGGGCCGCTGCGCGCACAGCCCGATGGCACGCTGCGCATCAAAGACGGCAAGTTGCGCCTCACCGGGGAGCACCTCATCGACATCAAAGCGCGTGCGATCGGCTACCCGAATTCTCTGCAACCCGTAGGCGAGGCACTGTCGGTGTGGGTCGACGCGCAGGCGCCGCGCGTGACCCTCAAACAGCTAGATGCGTCCCTCGTTGCCGAAGGCAGCGACGACGGCACGCCGACCGCGGATCTGCGTTACCAGTGGCAAACCGACGACGACGGTGTGTGGACCGACGCGGACGGCGTCAGGCCCCTGCGCGAGCTCAACGGCCGCCGCATCGCGGTGCGCGCCATCGATCGCGCGGGCAACATCTCGGTACCATTTGGCATCGACCTGCAAGTCGCACGGCAGCGTGTCGATGACGAGATGCAGGCGCGCAGCGGGTGCGCCCAGACCGGTGCATCCAGCGCGCTGACGTCGTTGGCCGCGTTGGTGCTGTTGCGCCGCCGCCGTGCGCGCACCGCGTGATCGACGCTGCCGCTGGCATGCAGCGGTCTGCGTTCGCGACGCTGCTCGACACGTGGCTGGTGCCGCGCAACTTCGCCGACGTCGCCGAAAACGGCCTGCAGGTGCAGGGCAGGGCGCAAGTGTCGCGCGTGGTGTGCGGCGTGAGCGCCAACCTCGCGTTCATCGATGCTGCGATCGCCACAGGCGCTGACACGTTGATCGTGCACCACGGTTTGGTGTGGGGCGGCATCAAGCGCATCGACGGTTGGTTGCACGCGCGCATTGCGTCGCTCATGCGCCACGACGTCAACCTATTCGCGTACCACTTGCCGCTCGACGCGCAGCCGACCTTTGGCAACAACGCGCAGCTCGCGGGTGCGCTGGGCATCACGCAGTTGGCACCGTTTGGTGCGTACAAAGGCCAGCTCATTGGCACCGCGGGCGTCGTTGAGCCGACGTCGTTTCGCGATGTGGTCGCGCGCGTACATGAGCGCGTCGGCGCGCCGCTGTGCGCGTTTGGCGCGATGGACCGCACCATCACGCGCGTCGGCGTGTGCACCGGTGGCGCGCCGGAGTTGCTGCACGACGCCATCACCGCTGGTCTCGACCTGTACATCACGGGTGAGGCCACCGAGTGGGTCAAGGCCGTCGCCGACGAAAGCGGTACCTGCTTTGTCGCCGCTGGCCACCACCACACTGAGCGCTTCGGCCCGCGCGCGCTCGCCCAACAGTTGAAAGCACACGGCATCGATGCCAGCTTCATCGACGTGGACAATCCCGCATGACAGGTCTGACGTTGTTGGTGCCAACGAGCGTGTCGGTGGTGGTGCTGTTGTGCGCGTCGTGCGTGTCGGAGCCACAACCCCACGCGCCGCGCAACCACGCGCCGGTCGCGCGGTTGTTTTTTGCGCAGCTCGTGACGGTGGATGTGGCCGCGGTTTTTGATGCGCAGGCCAGCGACGATGAGGACGGTGACGCATTGAACTACACGCTCAACCCTGGCGACGGCACGCCGCGCGCGCAATCGCTCGCCGCCACCTTCGCCCACGTCTACGACGCGCCCGGCACATTTGACGTCGAGCTCGAGGTCAACGACGCCGCAGGACTTGTCGCACGCGCCGTCGGCCAGGTGGTGGTCGTGGGCGATGACGCATCGTGCGATTGCGTGCTCGGCTGTTTTGACGAGGCTGTGTGCACCGACGCCGGCTGTGTCGAGTACGCCTCCAGCGTCGACGAAGCGCCGATGCCGCCCGCCAATGCTATTTGCGGTTGAGCCGACGTGGTCGCGGCTATTCGCGCGTGTCGAGGTCGATCTCGCCGCGCGCCACCGCCTCTAACACCTCGGGCAGCAAGCGGTGCTCTTGTATTTGGATGCGTGCCTGCAGCCGAGGCTCATCATCGCCCGCGTACACGGGCACCGACGCCTGCGCCAAAATGCGGCCGGTGTCGACGCCAGCGTCCACGATATGCACGGTGCATCCGGTCAACTTGACGCCGGCAGCGAGTGCCTGGCGCGCGGCGTGGGTGCCGGGAAACGACGGCAGTAGCGCCGGGTGGACGTTGACGATGCGGCCGGGGAAGCGCGCGATGAAGCCCGCCGTTAAGATCCGCATGAAGCCCGCCAACACCACGACCTCGACCGCGTGGGCTAGCAGATGCGCGTGCACGTCGCCCTCAAAGGCTTCGCGCGTACGGTGGGCGTGTTCAAAGACGGCGCTGTTGACGTTGTGTTCGCGGGCGCGATCGAGCGCGCGCACACCGTTGACGTTGCTAACCACCGTCGACACCGCGAGCGCTGAGCTGTCCCAAGCGCAGCGGTCCAACAGCGCTTGCAAGTTCGAGCCGCCACCCGACACCAGCACGCCGAGCCGCAAGCGTTGGCTTGGGCTGCACACGCGCATGCTCATGCGTAAACGACTTCGCCATCACCGGCGATGACGTCGCCGATGACACTGGCGCGTTCGCCGTGTTGCGCCAAAATCGCAAGCGTACGCGCAACGTCTGTTGGGCGCACGACGATGCAAAAGCCGACCCCGCAATTAAACGTGCGACGCATTTCTTCGCGCGACACTGGCCCACCGCGCTCGATGTCGTCAAAGATGTTTGCGCGCGCCATGCTGCTTTCGTTGACGCGTGCGGCGGTGCCGACGGGGAACGCGCGCGTCAGGTTGAGCGGCAGCCCGCCGCCGGTGATATGCGCCATCGCCGACACCGACAGCGACGACAACACCGCCAACACCGGCTTGACGTACAAGCGCGTCGGCACCAGCAGCGCGTCTTTCACACTGGCGATGTCGCGGTGCATGACGTCGAACAGCACTTTGCGCGCGAGGCTGTAGCCATTTGAGTGCAGCCCGTCTGACCCGACGCCGATGATGGCGTCACCGAGCCGCGTGCGGGCGCCGTCGATGAGGGCGGCACGCTCGACGGCGCCGACCGCAAAGCCCGCGAGGTCGTAGTGCCCGCGGGCGTACATGCCGGGCAGCTCCGCGGTCTCGCCTCCGATAAGCGCGCAGCCGCACGCCTCACAAGCGCGCGCGATGCCGAGCACGACGCTCGCCATGTGCTCGGGCAGCAGTTTGCCGGTCGCGTAGTAGTCCAAAAAAAACAGCGGCCGCGCGCCCGACGTCAAAATGTCATTCACACACATCGCGACCAAGTCTTGGCCGATGGTGTCGTGCTGTTGCGCCTCGATGGCGACGAGCAGCTTGGTGCCGACGCCGTCGGTCCCTGACACGAGCACGGGATCCGTCAGCGTCCCGAGCGCGTCTTTGAGCGCGAACAGCCCGCCGAAACCGCCGACGCCTGACATCACGCCTTTGACGTGGGTGCGCTTGGCTGCGGCGGTGATGCGCTCCACCGCGGTTTCGCCTGCATCGATGTCGACGCCGCTATCCGCGTACGACACAAACGCGCGGCGGTTGTTTTCACTTTCGCTCATGCCCAAGCGGTAGAAGACTCGGGCGATGTCAGCAAGGGGCCCGCTGCAAGCACCGACCGTGGCGGCCAAACCCGAGCGCGTCGACGGGCGAGCCGCGCGTGTGCTGGTCGTGATGCCCGCGCTCAACGAAGAACATACCGTGGCGCGCGTCATTGAGCAGATGCGCGCGGCGCTGGTGGCGCTGAGTTGCGACGTCACTGTCATCGTCGGTGACAACGGCAGCACCGACCGCACAGCACAGCACGCCATGCAGGCCGGCGCCGTTGTTGCAAACGTGCCCGAGCGTGGCTACGGGCGGGCTTGCCTCGCAGCGCTCGCACTTGCACCCGTCGACACCGAGCTTGTGTTGTTTTGTGACGCGGACGGCGCCGACGACCCCGGTGACGTCGCGCGTTTGATCGGGCCGGTGCTGGCAGGCGGCGCCGAGTTAGCGATCGGCGTGCGGGCCGTAGCGCGGGCGCAAGTTGGCGCGCTCAGCGTGCCCCAGTTGGTCGGAAATCGCGTAGCGACCGCGCTCCTGAAGCGGTGGTACGGCCAAGACAGCGCGGACCTCGGGCCCTTTCGGTGCATCACGTCGTCGGCACTTGCGCGCTTGCAGATGGACGACGTGAACTTCGGCTGGACCGTGCAGATGCAAGCGCGCGCCGCACGCTTGCGAATGCGGGTCGTCGACGTCAACGTGAACTATCGTCGACGCACGCACGGCAGCTCGAAGGTGTCCACAAACGTCATCGGTGCCGCGCGCGCTGGCGAGGTTATCTTGCGCACATTGTGGAGGGAGCGGAGCTGGGTGGCGCGCTGACACCGCGAAGCGTGAATGCGGCCCGCAAAACCTGTAGCGTGCGCGCATGGAGACGCTGTTACTGTTCGCCAAGGCACCGCTGATCGGTGAATCAAAGACCCGGCTCGCGCGCGACATCGGCGAATCTGCGGCCCTCAAGCTGTCCGCAGCGTCGCTGCTCGACACGTGCGACGTGTTGTTTGAGTGGCAACAACGCAAAGTCGCAGCCGATCAAAACCGCAAGGTCGTCATCTATGCGTCGCCTCACATCGAAGATCCCTTGTTCGCTGAAGCTGCGCGGCGGGCGCGTGCCCGCGTAGAACTGCAAGTCGGCAACACGCTCGGTGAGCGTTTGCAGCATGCTTTTACTGCAGAGTTTGAGCGCGGCGCGCGCAGCGTGTGCGTGATCGGCAGCGACTCCCCGACCTTGCCCACGCACATGGTCGACGAGGCGTTTCGAGCGCTGATGTGGCACCGAGTGACGGTGGGTCCGACCTTTGATGGCGGCTACTGGCTCATCGGTGCGCAGCGCCCGGCGCCGCGGCTGTTTGACGACATCCCGTGGAGCTCCCCGACCGTCATGCACACGACCCTTGAACGGTTGCGTGCGCAAGGTGTCGATGCCTCCGTGTTGCCGTTTTGGTACGACGTCGACTGCAAAGCCGACGTGCAGCGGCTGTTGTGGCACGCGGCCTGTATCCACGCGCAGCACGCCGGAGCGTTGTCGTGCATTCGCAGCGCGCTTGAGGAGATCGGCCCAGATCTAGCCGCCAGCGGAGCATCGTGATGACGCCGTCGAATTGGGCAGCACGCACCATGAGAAGTCTGCGCGCGCGGGAGTTTCGAACGCCGTTGTTGTTGGCGCTCGCGCTTGGTGTCGTCGGGGCCGGCTACGCATATGTGCAACAAGAGCGCGGCATCGAAGACTCCCCGTTGTTCGCCTTTGAGCGCAAGCTGCTCGATCTTAAATTCCAGCTGCGTGGCCGCGTTGATGTCGACGCGCAAGTGGTGATCGCCGCCGGCGACGAGCGCGCGGTGCAAACGTTCGGCCGTTGGGGCACGTGGGACCGCGCCCGCTACGGCAGGATCTTAGACAACCTGTTCGCGGCAGGAGCGGATGTTGTCGCGTTCGATATGGTGTTTTCTGATCCGCCGGGCATGGATCAGACCGGCGTCGATGCGCTGCGCGAGCTGCTCGACGACCCAAAGACCGATCGCGCCACCATCGACGCAGCTTTTCGCGAACACGTCGGTGGCGACGATGTGCTGGCGAAAGCTTTTGACGACCATTCGACCAGCGTCGTGCAGGGGTTCATCGCCAATACGCAACCAGAGGACGGCAAGTCGTTTCGCAGCGCTTTTGACAAGGAGACCGAGGCCCTGAGTTCATTCATCATCACCGCATATGGAACGGGCTGGAAGGTGACCGAGAGCGAGGACGCAAAAAACGCGGGAGCAGAGGGGAAAAGTGCACAGTTGGTCGTGCAAGAAGGAGGCGTACCAAGCGACCTGTCGGCCGTGACGCAGGTGCGCGGCGACCTGGTGTTGCCACAACCAGAATTTTTAGCCGCTGCGTCAAACCTCGGGTTCTTTTCCGCGTACACGGATCCTGATGGCGTGCTGCGTCGCCAACCGCTCGTGTACCGCGTTGGTGACGTGTTTATTGCGGCGCTTTCGTTGTCCACCGCCGCGGCGCACTTCGGCGCTAACCCTGGCCTGCTTCAAGATCCGACGTTTCACCAAGGCTTGACGTCCATCGGCTTTCCGCGTGACGACGGCTCCATCGTGGAAGTGCCCGTCGACCTCAACGGGCGCTTGCTGGTGAACTACTACGGTCCAAGCGGCCCCAGTGAACCCACGCTGCCCGATGACGTGCGCGGTGTATTCCCGCGCGTCTCGCTCGTCGACATCTACAACGGTACCTTTGACCGCGCGCTCGTGAAGGGGAAGGTCGTGCTCGTGGCCGTGACAGCCATCGGCACGTTTGATCAGCGGGTCACACCGTTTTCGCCCAACGTCCCTGGCAGCGAGATTCACGCGGCCGCAATTCAAAACATTATTGATGGCAGGTCACTAAAGCGACCTACACTGTACTTGCAAATCGAGATGCTTGTGAGTCTGTTGGTCGCCTTAGCACTGGGCTTGGTGCTGCCTCGGCTGCAAGCAGCGACGTCCGTGGTGATTTTTGTGTTGGTTTGTATCGTGATGTTTGGCGTAGACGTGCTGCTATTGTTCCCACACAATATGTGGTTTCATGATGTCAACATTGGGCTGCAGATGTTGTTGACGTGGGCGGGCATCACCGTGTGGGGATATCTCACCACGGGACGCGACAAGGCGCGCTTGAAACGCGAGTTCTCCACCGTGCTCGCGCCTACCGTCGTAGAACAGCTGCTGAAGGACCCTAAGCTCGCGGGCCTGGGCGGGATGGAGCGCCAACTGACGGTGATGTTCTCCGATATTCGCGGCTTCACGACGATGTCTGAAAAGTTGACACCCGAAGGACTTACACAGTTTTTGAACGAGTACCTCACGCCCATGACAGAGATTTTGATTCAGAGAGAGGGGACGCTCGACAAGTATATGGGTGACGCCATTATGGCATTTTGGGGCGCGCCCATCGAACAGCACGATCACGCGGCGCGCGCAGCCCTCGCAGCGCTCGACATGATGGAGAAGCTGCAAGAGTTGCGGGTCCGCTGGGCCGCGGAGGGCAAGCCCGACATCGACATCGGCATCGGTTTAAACTCCGGGCTGATGCGGGTCGGCTTTATGGGATCACAACGCATGCGCAACTACACGCTGCTTGGTGACAACGTGAACCTCGGCAGCCGCCTGGAGGGCACCAACAAAAACTACGGCACGCACATCATCGTCAGCCAAACCACTTACGAGCAGTGCAAACACTTGGTCTACGGCCGCTGGCTCGACGCTGTGCGCGTGAAGGGCAAGCGCGAGCCGGTGCAGATTTTTGAGTTGTTGGGTAAGCGCGCGTCGGCGCAAGCGCCCACGCCGGGCGACGCTGCGACCTGGATTGGGCGCTTTGAAGACGGCCTTAAGCACTACCAAGCGCAGCGCTGGGATGACGCAGAAGACGCGTTTCACGCGGTCATTCGTCTGCGGACCGAAGACCCACCCAGCGAAGTTTACCTCGAACGCATTGAGCACTTTCGAGAGCGTCCCCCCGAATCTGATTGGGATGGCGTCTACGAATTCACCAGCAAGTAGCAGCGACGCCGCGGCTCCAAACGGCATAAAAAGCGCGCGTCGTGCGCTTGCCCTGCTAAGCTGCCGACGTGAGCCTCATCGAACGCTTCGGTCGCATCTGTAAAGCCGGCGAGGTCCTCTTTCGTGAAGGGGATCCAGGCAAAGAGATGTTCGTGATCCAGTCCGGCACGGTGCGTCTAACGCGCGTCATCCGCGGCTCGGAGCGGCTGTTGGCGGAGATTGGCGCAGGCGAGTTCTTTGGCGAGATGAGCATCATCAACGACAAGCCGCGCGCTGCGACCGCCGTCGCCGTCGACGACGCCCAGCTTCTCGCGCTCGATCCGCGAACCTTTGAAGCGATGATCAAGGCCAACACCGAGATCGCGGTGCGCATGATCAAAAAGCTCGCGAAGCGTCTTGACGACGCAAACGCGCAGATCGAAAACCTCTCGCTCGGCGACGCCAACAGCCGCGTGGTGCACTGGTTGCTTCAACAGTCCCAAAGCGCTGCAAAAGACGCCAACGGCCGCCCGGTGATCCAGGTCAGCATCGGCGATCTCGCGCACCGCACCAGTGTCGACGAGACCAAGGTGGACGAGGTGTTGGCGCGCTTGGAACGTTCGCGGTTGGTGTTGCGTTCAGGCGCAGGACTTACCGTTTCAGACGTCAACAAACTGCATGAATTTTTAGAGTTCCTCGAGATGCGCCAACGGTTTGGCGACGTGAGCTGAAGCCGTCCGCAACCGCCGCGACGACTCAGCCGTGCAATCTGTGATCTACGACACATGCGTTGTGCGCGTTGCTTTTGCGGCGCTTTGCTTGACGTGTGCGGCATGGGCCTGCGACGTTGTCGCCTATGCGCGTTCGAGTGTTAGGTTGCCATGGTGGGGAGACGCCACGTCACAGAACAACGTGTTTTCTCATTGATGAGCGCGTCACGATCGACGCTGGCGCTGTGTGTCGCAGCCTATCGCTCGACGAGCAGGCGAAGATCGACCACATGCTTGTGAGCCACAGCCACATGGACCACGTCAAGGACCTCGCGCTGTTGGCCGATCAGGTCATCGGCCGTCGTCGCGCACCTGTGGTGTTGCACTGCGGTGCTGAGACCGCCGAGACGTTGCGCACCAGCTACTTCAACAACTACCTGTGGCCGGACTTCACGAAGATCCCGACGCCAGAGCAACCGGTCATGCACCTTGACGTGCACATGCCGTTTGAGCCGTTCATGATCCCCGCCGCAGGTGCGCTGCCCGGTCGCAGCAAAAAAGCGCGCACAGCCGTGACGGTCAAAAAGAGCAGCAAGGCGTCCGCGAAGGTACCGCCGCTGTTTTTTGACGAAGTGCCCGCAGGCGCCCTCGAG
>JAYTVG010000962.1:0-11348 GCA_043744135.1 Deltaproteobacteria bacterium
CCCGCGAGGTTTTCTTGCACCTGCTGCGACAGTTTGCCGAGCGCGTCTTGTTGTGCGCGCGTGCGCTTGAACATCGCGCGTGTCGTGAGCTGCGCGAGCGCAATCACAAGCGGAAACGGCAGCAGCGTCCACAGCGCAACGTGCGCGTTAATGCTGAACAAGATCGGCAGTGTCGCCGCGAACAGGATCGCGGTGTTGAGGGCGTTGAGCAGCGCGAAGCCCGCCATCAAGCGAATCTGCGTCATGTCATTGGTCAAGCGACTCATCAGGTCGCCGGTGCTGTTTTTTCTAAAGTACGTCGGTGACAGCGTCGACAGGTGCGCAAACGTCTCCGCACGTAACGCCCGCTCGACGTCGCGTCCGACATTGAACAACACCACGCGCGACGCCACCCGCGTGATGGCACCGGCGACAGCGCAGCCCGCCAATGCCAACAACACCGAGACGATGCTCAGCCCGTGCTTGGCATTGCCCTCGGCGACCGCGATGCCGGCATTCACGAGAGATGGCACCGTGAGCGCAAGCGCGTTGCTCGCCGCCAACCAAAAAAAGCCATACGCCATGTGACCCGCGTGCGGCCGAAACAGCTGCGCAAATGTCTGCGGGCCAGCGCTGGGCGTTTCACCCAGGACCGTGACGGAGGGCTGCTTGGCTTTTTCGAGTGAGCGATCGACGGCATCACTAGGGGGAGAACCATGAGATCCACCAGCGCGAGCACGTGGATCGACTAAATCAGCCATGGCGCGAAGTAACGAATGCCGCGCGTCCCGACAAGCACCATCCGCGCGTCGTTAGTTGCGCGCGTCGACACGGTCACCGTTGACGTACCTGTCGCGCTGCGTGACGCCGCCTTGTGACGTGACCCATTCGCCGTCTCGCTGCCCCATCCGGTACGCGCCAGCGCTCATGGTGTTGCCAGCGTCATCCCAGGTTTGGTACGCGCCGTCGGCGAAGCCGCGCACGAAGTGGCCGTCACAAGCCAGTTGGCCGTTTGGGTGCCAATGGCGTTGCCGCCCCTCAGCGACGCCACCGACCAAGAAGCCCTCACTCTCGATTTGGCCTGTTTCGTACCACGTCACGGCGTGACCGTCCGCGCGGCCCAGGTGATAGCGCTGCACGCTCTTTTTTTCGCCCGACGCGTAGAACTCTTCCCACGCGCCGTCGCGCACGCCGCGCGCCAACACGCCGCGCGCCTTCACGGTGCCGCTGTAGAAGTAGTACGTCCACGCGCCGTCCTCGACGTCACGTTGGTAGGCGCCCTCGGCCTTGATGGCGCCGTTTTGGTACAACTCTCGGTACGCGCCGTGTTTGCGCGCGCCTTGGTAGGTGGCGACGGACTGCACCGCGCCATCGCTGTAGTGCTTGATACGTTTGACCGTGCTCGGTGTGTTCACCACCTTGAGTGAAAACGTCGTCGCCATCGGCACCGCGAGTGCCACCAAACACAGCCACGCGACGGTGTTTTTGCGCCGCCGCGCGAAGTCGCGGGTTTCAAGCGCCGTGAGCTCGCGGTCGTTGAGTCCGGACCCGGCGGAAAACGAGGACGATGGCACCAGCTCAAGCATCTGATCCTCCTGCGCGACCGCAACGTCATGCTACGCCAACCGCGGCGACGCGGTACGAGCAAGACAATGTGCGCCACGATCCGGTTCCAGTGCGGTCGGCGCGCGGCTAAAAAACGCCAGCGACGCTGGTCCTCGCGCGCCCGATCGCGCCGAGGCGAATCTGCAGCAGCACGCGGATCGGCAAGCGCCGCTACGGTTGAGGGATCAAGTCCGCGGCGTGGCGACGTAAAAGCGCCCGCACAAACAAATCACGCGGTCGGTTGTGTGGAGATGTGCTGCGCCACTCGACGCTTGCTCGCGCACTGCGCAAGTGTTTTGTCGCCCGATTGGGTGCGTGTCGGCGGGTTGCGGTGCGTGCGGATCGCGCGGTTGTTTTTTGGACTCGTGTGCCTCGCGCACTTACCCTGGAGCACGTGAGCACCCCGCGGTGCCATCGCGGAAGATTCGACAACGCATATCGCACCCATCGGGGTGTCTGAGGTGAATGTGAAGGGCGACAAGAAAAAGCAGAGTCTGTACTTCCCGGTGGAGATGCTCGACGAGATGCAGCTGGAGGCGGATCGGCAGGAGCGACCGCTGTCTTGGATCATGCAGCAAGCGTGGAAGCTCAGTCGCGATCGCATCATGACGTATCCAGCCGTCGACGAACTCAACGCCAACGTCTGAAGCGACCGGCGCAGTGAGCGGGCCGCTCGCGGCTCATTTCAGCTAACCGCCACAAAGGCCGACGGGCGCGGCCGTGACGACGTTAGCGGGAGCGACGAACGTCCACGCGGCGTCGGCGCGCAGCAGCGTCGCCGCCGTCCACGCATCGCCTTGTTCGACGCGTTGTGGTCCGCTGGTGTGGGCCAAAACACCTTCGACGTAGATCTCAAGCGTCGCGTCGGTGGGCTCGCCAATGCGGTCGTTGCAGTAGTGCACGACTGCGAAATAGGCGCCGTCTTCGGGCTCATCCAAGCTGCTGATCTCGGGGCCCGCGCCGCGCACGTCGTCGATGTCGAGGTGCGGGTCGTCGACGCGACCGCTGGCGCCCCACTCGGGGGAGCGGTTGGCCCACGCGCAGTCGCTGCCGAGCTGACGGCAGCTGTCGGCGTGGCTGTCGTCGGTCTCGCTGCAAAACGCCTGCTGACACCCGACCGGGCACACGCCGTAGTCGCCGAGCGCGCCGCCGGGCTTGAGCACGTGCAAGTCCAAGTCGCTTTGGCCGCAGCACTGCGCATGTTGTTGGTCGAGCGGCAGCTGCGCGCACGTTGCGTCGCTGACGTCGTTGCAAGCGGCCGAATCGGCGGTCGCCCATGTGAGCAACACCACGAGATCGCGGGGCAAAACTGCGACGTGCGCTTCCGCGAAGGCGCCAAAGACGTCGGTGACGCGCAACACCACGTCGTAGCTGCCGACCACATCGGGCACCAAACGCACTTGGTCGTCGCCGAGTGCAAACAGTGTTGCCGACGACGTCGCCGGCCGCGCCGCGAGCGCCCACGCAAAGGTGATGGCGTCGCCATCCGGGTCGAAACTCGCGCGACCGTCAATCGTGAGCGGCCGCTGCACGCTGCTCTTCACTTGCGTCAGCCTCGACACCCCCTCCACTGCGATTGCGACTGGAGCGAGGTTGACCGCAGCTTGCACCTGCACGTCGACGGCACCGTCGGCGTGGGTGACGTGCAGCGTGTCGTGGGCGAAGCCGTCGTCTTGCTCCGCCGCCGCCGTCACCGTTGTCGCATCAAACGCGATCGTCACGACGGCGCTCGCGCCCGCCGCCAGCTGCGTGGGCACGCCGCCGGCCGCAAAGAAATCGCAGCATTCCCACGCCACCCGCAGCTGCGTCATCACATCCAAGCCGGTGTTGGTCAGCGTCACTGCGCGCTCGCTGTGGCTGCCTTCGTTGACGCCGCCAAAGTTCACGACCGTCGGTTCGACGGACAACCGCGGTGGACCGCCACTGCCGCTAAGCGGTACGCGTAAGCTCGGCGTGGCGTCGTCGTTGCTGCTCAGCACCAGCTCGGCCTGCACGGCGTTTCGGGTAAGCGGGGCAAAGCCGACGCGCAACTGCTGCGCATCACCGGCGCGAACTTCGGCAACGCCGCTTTCGATCGTGAAGCCGACGTTTGCGGGCTCAATCGCGAGCTTGAGCGCCAAACGCCCCGTCCCTGTGTTGCCAACTTGCAAGGGCTCGGTTGCGAGCACACCGACCACGCGGGCGCCGAAATCCAAGCGGCGCGGATGCACATCGATCACCGGGTTGAGCTGACGCAGCTGCTCGCCGCACGTGCAGCGAGACAGCGGTAACGCCGCCAAGATCAAAAACGCCTGAGGCACTGCACGCACGACGACAACACTAGCGCATCTCGCGTGTCACGGCGTGTAGCGTCGCGTGGCCAATTGTGCCGCGCTTGCCCTCATCAGGGACCTTGTCTTATGGTCACCGACACCAAAGCTGACGTTTGGGTGAAGACACACCGCGGGCGAGCAACGCACGCGCACACAAAGATGAGGGCCACATGGCGTCTGCAGATAAACGCAAACAATCGCTGTATTTCCCTGAAGAGATGCTCAAGGAGATCCAAGACGAAGCCAACCGGCAAGATCGGTCGCTGTCGTGGATCGTGCAGCAGGCGTGGCGCATCTCGCGTGGCGAGATCAAACGTTTTCCCTCCGTGAATGACGTGCTTGATGGTGGCGAAAGCCGCAGCGATCCGAAGGAAGAATAGCGCAACCTCGCGGTCGCGTGCGCGCATGCGACCTCGGCGCTGCGCTCACAGTGCCGTCACGGTGGCGCCACACTCAACCACTGCGACAGCTTCGCCAGCGTTTTTTCGCCAATCCCGGGCACGTCGTCGAGCGCGTCGATGGTTTCAAAGCGACCCCGTCGGCTGCGTTCATCGAGGATGGCTTGCGCTAAAGACGGCCCGACACCGCGCAAGCTTTCCAGATCGCTTTGCATCGCGGTGTTGACGTCGAGCTTGTCGCCAACCAAAAAAGCGCGCGCGCGCGGGGCGTCGCCGACACCGTCGCAGCGCATGACACCGGCGCTCACGCGTGGCAACGCGCAAGGTGTCGGTGCCTCACCGCCACGGTCGAGCCGCGCCACGATGCAGACAAGACACGCCACGCCCATGGCCACAATAAGCGCACGCACGCGGCTGCGCGCAGCGTCGTTGCCGATGACATCGCCGAAGATGCGCATGGCCCATGCTACCAAAGGGTGAAGCACCTTTCCATGGCACATCGCGTGTGGCACCACGCGGCATGAGGACACGCTTTGTCATCGTCGTTGTGGGGTTGCTGGTCGTCATGCTCGCTGCCTCCGGGTGCAAGCGCCCGTGTCAAAGCGAGAAGAACTGCAAGCGCAGCTGCGACTGCATCGACAAGACCAATGGCGGCAGTCAGAAATGCACGTTGGCGTTTTTGTGCCAAGCCCCGGAAGGTAACGGCGAGAAGGTCTGCGAAGACGACTACGATGCGCTCAGCTGTGATGAGATGTGCAGCAAGTTCGCTGCCGCTGCGCAATGCGGCACCTCGCGGTGCGAGGCCGACGCCAACTGCGACCGCAAGATGCAGTGCGCTGTCGTCAACGATGCTGGTGAGCCGACGGGGCTGTTTCAAAATTGCGAGATCCCATTTGTCTGCGACGCCACCAACAAGGTGTGCCCGGCGGCGTTTAACCGCAGAGATGCTGAGCTGTGCGCGACCTGTTGTACGACGCCGGGTCAACCGTGCCAGTAGCTTCAACTTCGCGCACCGTCGTGCTCGACGGCCATTCGCTCAGCGTGCTCGACGTCGTGGATGTTGCGCACGGCCGAGCGCGCGTCGACGTGGCACCCGCCGTCATTGAGCGCCTCGGACGTGCGCGCTGTCTCGTCGATCAGCTCGCAGCCGGGACCGAGCCCCACTACGGCATCAACACCGGCTTTGGCGCGTTAGCGGAAGTGAAGATCCCGACTGCCAAGCTCGCGCTGCTGCAAAAAAACCTCATTGAAAGCCATGCGGTCGGTGTCGGTGAACCGCTCGACCTTGCGCAAGCGCGTGGACTGATGTTGCTGCGCGCAAACACGCTGGCGGTCGGGCACTCTGGGTGTCGGGCTGTCGTGCTGACGCACCTTGTCGCGTTGCTCAACGCCGGCACCGCACCGGTTGTGCCGCGCAAGGGCAGCGTCGGTGCTTCGGGGGACTTGGCGCCACTCGCGCACACCGCGATGTTGTTGCTCGGTCAGGGCGACGCACTGGTGTCGTCCGCGACGCAGACGCAACGCATCAGCGCAGCGGAGGCGCTCGCTCGCGCGGGTCTAGCGCCGCTGACACTTCAGGCCAAAGAAGGGCTCGCGCTCATCAATGGCACGCAAGCAATGTGTGCGGTCGGGGTGTTGGCGCTGCACGAGGCTGAGCGCCTTGCGGACCTCGCTGACGTCGTGGGGGCCTGTTCGCTTGACGCGCTCAAGGGCACCCACAAAGCGTTCGATCCACGCATCCACGCAGCGCGACCGCACCCCGGCCAAGTGCACAGTGCGAAGAACCTTGCGGCGCTGTTGTTGGGATCTGAGATCATGCAGTCGCACGCGGACTGCGGCAAAGTGCAGGACCCATACTCGTTGCGTTGCATGCCGCAGGTGCACGGCGCGACCCGCGATGCGTTGGCGTTCATCCACACAACGTTGGCGCGCGAAATCAACGCAGCCACCGACAATCCCTTGGTGTTTTTGGATGGCGATTTTGGAGTCGACGGCGACGAGATCTTAAGCGGCGGCAACTTTCACGGCCAGCCCGTGGCTATCGCGCTCGACCTGCTCGCCATCGCCGCGGCGGAGCTCGCGAACATCTCTGAGCGAAGGATCGAACAGCTCGTGAACCCCGCGCTGTCCACCGGCTTGCCGGCGTTTTTGGCTCCGGATCCCGGACTGAACTCGGGCTTCATGATCTTGCAGGTGACGGCCGCGGCGCTCATCAACGAAAACAAAGTCTTGTGTCACCCCGCTGTCGTCGACAGCATCCCGTCGTCAGCTAGCCGCGAAGATCACGTGAGCATGGGGATGACGTCCGCGAACAAAGCCGCGGTCGTCGTGGACAACGTGCGCTACGTGCTGGGTCTCGAATTGATGTGCGCTGCACAAGCGCTCGACCTGCGAAAGCCACACGCACCCGGCAAGCGTTTGGTGCCGGTGCTCGCCGCCGTGCGCCGCGCCGTGGCGTTTGCGCCGGTCGATCGCGCGTTGAGCGTCGATTTGCAGGCGATCGATCGGTTGGTGCGCACCGACGCGCTATTGGTGCTGGCGGGCTTGCGGCCGAGCTGAGCGCGTCTTTGAATCTGCCACCTCTGTAAGGGTGCACGTCCTTGCTCAGCCGCACGCTTCGTCATCGCCATCGTCGAGCACACTGCTTTGGCGGCGCGGTCGTACCGCGATGAGCACGTCGAGCGGCTGCATCGCAGGCGGCGTGGAGTTCAAGTCGACCCAAGAAAAGCCGAGGAAATTCCGCGCGAACTCATCCACCGTGATCTCAAGCATGCGCCCGAGCGGGTTGTACAA
This sequence comes from Deltaproteobacteria bacterium, assembly GCA_043744135.1. Classification (GTDB taxonomy): domain Bacteria; phylum Myxococcota; class UBA727; order UBA727; family VGSZ01; genus JAYTVG01. The sequence continues at coordinate 7,088 of JAYTVG010000962.1, forward strand.
CGTGATCTTGCCGTCGGCAGCGTTGTTGCCGCTGACATCGATGATGGCGTATTCGTGCAGCGTCGCAAACGCTGCGCCCACGCGCGCCGCAAACGCGGGGTCGGCAAATGCATGCGAACCCGTCGTCATCGCATCGCCGGCGTTGTCGTGCTGCAACAGACTCGCAAACAACGCATCTCGATTTGTGAGCATCCCGGTGTACGTGTAGTGCGTCGTTAAGCCTGTGATGCGCGCGAGGGCAGCGAAGCCGACACCTTGCTCGAGCGCACCGTAGTCCCCGGCCATCTGCGCTGCGGCAGACTCCAAAATTTGAAACCAGTGCGCGCGGTCATCGGGGTTGTGCGCGTAGCTCGATGTGGTTTGTGCCGTCGCCGGTGCCCAAACGCGGTCGGGCACGGTCAAGGTGTGCTGCTGCAGCGGCAGGTTCAAAAAATTCGCGCTGAGCTTGACGGTGTACGCACGTTTGCTGCCGTCGAGGGATGTGACTTCCTCCATGATTCGTCGCGGAAATCCTGGGTCGCGCAGCACGACGGCAGCGGCGGCAGCGGCGAAATAGCAGTCGGCGTCAGCGCCCTGGCGAACGTCGTCAAACCGCGCGCTGTCGGCGGCCATCAGCGGACCGCGCACGGCGACCTTGACCAACTCACTCGCGTGCGTGTCGAGTGCCGCAGGGAGCTTTGCGTGATTGACCACCTCGTCGAGCGCGCCGGTCAGTTGATGCAGTGCCTCCGGCGTAAAGCCGCGCGCGCTGCCCACCTCATGCGCCAAAGCCAGCAGCTGACGGTGGCTCAAGCCGCTGTCGTGCGCACTTCGCAGCAACGATAGCGCGTCGTCAGCGACGACGGGCCCGCTCCCCCGCATGAACTTGTTGCGCAAGATCTGTTCAGCCATGACGGTGACGTAGTTGACGGTGGCCTTCGGGTCGGGCGCGATGCGCAGCGCTGCGCGCGCGTGTGCCTCAAGCAACGGGTTCACGCACGGCGCCGCCGAGCCCCACAGCGCGCCCGCCGCGACCATGACATGCGCCGTCTTGCTGTCGCGCAACGCGCCCATCAGCGATCGTGTCGGCGTCGTGGCCTCGACGTTGGTTGCGCCGTTCACATCGCGCCGCGGCTCAGGTGACGGGCGGAGCGTTTGCGGGGAAAGGCGGCGTTTGGTCTTCACCCCCCAAGGTTAGGGGTGCGCACGCGCGTTGTCACGCGGCGCGCTGGGGACGCAACGTAAAGTTGGTGACGGTGCGCATATGGACCGCGCGCGCGTTTTCGTGCCGCGAACGTTAGCTCTTCGCGGCGATGGGTACGAGCTTGAAGCGACCGACGACGATCAAGTCGCACAGCACCATAAACACAAACGCAGGAAGCGCGTGCGAGGGGTTGCCCTCGACGGCGACATGAAAGCCGATCGCACCCACCATCAGCACGCTCAGGCACGCGGCGGCGATCGGCGTCAGCACGGGCATGATGCGCAACGCGGCCGGTAGCACAACGCCAACGCCGCCCGCGAACTCGAGGGCACCGAGTGCGCGCATCTTCCATGGTGCCTCGACGGCCCACGTCGCGCCGTTTTTCGCCATCTCCTCGACGGGCATCGACAGCTTCATGCCGCCGATCGCGACGAACGCGACACCGAGCAAACCTTGCACGACCCATAACGCCTTGTGAATTCTCTTAGAGTTCATGATGGCCCCACTGATGTGCTCGTCGGTAACGCACCGACGCGACGAGCGCAATTGAGCGTACTGCACACGCCCAAGCTATCCTTTGTCACATGAAACGACGCGACCACTGGCTACCGTTGACGGTGATGATGATGTTGTCGTTGGTGCGCTGCAGCTGCGATGACAGTACCGTGGTGGCGCTGACGCGGCTGATCGTCGTCGACGTGAGGCGTGTGCAGTTCGCGCCCACGTACATCGGCGGCCAACGCGTGCAGCAGGTGCAGGTGACGAACGCGGGAACGGCTCCGCTGTCGATAGCGAGCACGCTCGACAGCGCGGTGTTCAGCCTCAGCGACGCACCGGCCACGTTGCGCGCAGGTGACAGCGTGACGCTGAGCGTCGCGTTTACCCCGCAGCAAGTTGGCTTAGCCGAAGCCGTGGTAGCCATCACCAGTGACGCGACCAACGTCGCGCGCGCCATCGTCGACGTCGTTGGTGAGGGACTTTTGCCGCTGGATTGCGACGACGCCAACAGCTGCACGGACGAGCGATTTGACGCCGACGTCGGTGCCTGCGTGCGCGCTGACCGCGAAGGTGCCTGCAACGACGACAACGCGTGCAGCACGGATGACCGCTGTAGCGATGGAGACTGCGTCGGCACAGCGCTCGTGTGCGCCGACGATATCGCATGCACGCTCGATAGCTGCGACGCGCAGCGCGGCTGCGTGTTTATCGAGGACAACGATGCCTGCGCCGACGACGACGGCTGCACGCTTGACCGGTGCAGCGCGCAATCGGGGTGCGCAAATTCGCCCGCGCCAGACGGGACGTTGTGCGGCGACTTCACGGTGTGCCAGTCGATTCACCTATGCGTCAGCCAGCTGTGTACCCAAGTGGACATTCCACAGGGCACGCCCTGTAGCGACGCTGACATCTGCACCACGGACGACGTCTGTGACGGCGGGACGTGCACAGGCGTTGGCGTCATCGCGCCGCCGGCAGTCGTCAAAGAAACCTTCCGTGTCGGCGCCGACCCGATCGAGGTCGCCATCGCCAACGACACGCTGTACGTCGCCGACGGCACCCTGAAGATGATGCCGTTTGACGCGCTCGACAGCCGCAGCGTCTTTGCGCCGGTGGTGTTGCCAAGTGCGCTCACCGCGGTCGGCGATGCACTGGTAGCGCTGACCGAGACGCCGGCCTCTGGCAACGCCAACGCATGGCGCGTGTTGGCGTTTAACGTGGCGACGCCGCTGGCGCCGGTGCTCGCGAGCGATACCTTTTTGAGTGCTGCGCCTACCGATCGCGAGGTGTTTTTCGCACCACCGTTTGCTTACGTTTGTACCTTTGACGGCATCAACGTCGTCGACACAACCACAGCCACTGCCGCGCACGGGCAGGTGCCATACTGTCGCGATTGGACGGTGCTAAACGACGCACGGCACAGCGCGATGCATGCCTCGAAGTTGTTGCAGTACGCTTCGCTGCAGGGGCAGCTGACCCTGTACACACTCAACGGCTTGACGACCGACGCCTCACCCATCGAGGGCGCAACACCAGACGGACCGGCGTCTCCCGACGGCGTCTTTTTCGACGGCGACTTTGGTGTCGTGGCCGCGTCATCCTCGCGGCGAGGGGTGCTGTGCGACTTGCGCGACGTCGAGCCACGCGTCGCTGCGTTTGACTGGACGACGTTTCCTGCGGGGGTGCAGCCGGTCGCGCTGAGCGACGGCGTCGTTTACTTCAACGACGTCATTCACCGCATCGACATCCACGACATCGACGCGCCCGCGGTGTTGCCCGCGTTCGACTTTCCGAGCGGCTATCGCTTAGATCGCGCCGTGGTTCATGAAGACCACGTCGCGTTTTTTTCCTCTGCGGGTCTTGTTGTTGCGATGACAACCGCGTCGGAGGTTGCCAACATCACGAATCAGGTTGGCGCGCTCGACGCTATCGCGGCGCAATCGCCGTCCAGGCTCGTGGTGGTGTCAAACAGCGTGGCGGAGGTGGCCGCGCCGCCGTTTGATCCGGCGGCTTCACCGTTTGCGCGCTTCCCAAACCGCGACCTGCAGATTGTGCGCGACGACAGTGGGCTTGCGGGACTGTACCAGCCGTCAGCGTTTGGCAGCGCGGTGGTGTTTTCTGCGCTTGCCCCCGCAGTGCGCGCAGACGCGGTGCCCGCCATCGATCTTTCAAACTTCGACGCCACCACGACGACGACCGACACGGGCGCTGGCCTCCCGGTAGCAGCTGACACCATCGTTGTACCCGACAACACGGATGGCCAGCTCGTCGCTTTGCGGTCGCCGCAGTCGTGCGTCGCAGTCGCACTCGCACACGATCCCAACGTCGACTGCTCGGATGCGCCAGGTGTCCCTTGTGCAGACCTGCGCGTGCACACGTTTTCATTGTGCAGCGCGGGTGCATCGGTGGTCGCGCTCGCGGCGAGCGAGCTGCTCGCAGTCGACGACGCATTTTTGCCCAACCGCACGTCGTCATCCGTGCACGCAAGCGGTGCGTCGTTTTTTGGCGAGCACAGCGCTTTGCTGGTCGACACCACGGATCTGCTGGCGCCCACCGTCATTGCCGCCGATGTCCCGGAGC
>JAYTVG010000963.1:0-3291 GCA_043744135.1 Deltaproteobacteria bacterium
CCGTCGGTGCGTTTGGGTCCACAAACACGCAGTCAGCGTTTTGGCCGCAGCTGGTTTGATCTAAGGCGCCGCACGCGTCGGTCACGGCGCAACCGGCAGCGAACGCCTCGCAGCCCGGCGTGGCCTCGCAGGCGGCGGGGTCGCGTCCGGTGCACACGCCTTGCGGGAAGCAGCGAAAGATCCCGCAGCCGGTGACGTCGGTGCCTACCCTCAAGTTCACCTCGCCATCGACGCACACGGCGCTGCTGCAGATCAACGGCGTGACGCAGGTGCCTGGCGTTGGCGCGACCACACACGCGCCGTTTTGGCACGACGCGCCAGCGCAGTCGGCGTCGGTGCTGCACTGCGGGGCGACGGGTTGCGCCTGCTCGCCGTCAACCGCCACCTGGCAGACCAAACCAAACGGGCAGTCGGTGTCGCTGTGGCAGGCGGGCGCACCTTCGACGCAGCGGCCAAAGCACACGGCCGCACAATCCTCACCTGCGACGCAGCCCGGTGGCAGCTCACAAAAGTTCGTCGCGTCGCAGTGCTCGGTCGACAGGCAGTCGTTGTCGAGGCCACACACGGTCTGCGCGTCGCGTTTGGGCACCGTGCACGCGCAAGTGGAGCAGCCCTGCGCGTCTTGCTGGTAGTTGGCGCACTGAAGCCCAGCACAGCCGAGCGCCTCAAGCGTGGGGCAGCTGCCGCCCACCAGCGAGCACGCACCCAAAAGCGCAGCGAACGGCAGCACACAAACGACGATCACAGCGCGTACCATCATGAGATACCTCGTCGACGAGGCTACCGCGCCAATGCAGGCTTGTCGATGTCACCGCGGCGCCGGTGCGATCGTCGCAGCGCACTGGGGCCTCAGCGCACCGCGCGCACTTTGCCGTCGTCGGTGAGCACCATCAGCCTGTTGACGCCTTGCGAGGCCAGCGCCGCTTTGGTGATATCAGCGCGGGTTTCCACCGCGGGCACGCCTTGTTGCTCGTAGTACGCTTTGGGAATGGTGCAGCGGCCGGTGCCGCGCGACATCGGCGGGCTTGTTGGTGCGCACGGCAAGCCAGCTGCGTCCTTTGGGTACTTGAGCACCACTGGCGGCGGGCCGAGCTGCGCCCCCACGTAGCTCGTGCTCGCTACGAAGCCGACGATGCAGGCCACCAGTGCGACGCCCAAATAGCGCGAGGTTTTGTCGGTGGCTTGGCGCTTGCGCTCGAACTCCGGTCGCGGCGTGGGTGCCACTGGGGGTGGGGCGCGGCGTTCGGCCTTCTCCATGCGCGCCGTGTACGCGTCGACGATGGAGGTGCGGTCCTCCGCCGTCAGCGCACTGCACTGCAGCGGCAGCTCCATGCTGACGCCGAGCCGCGGCGCGCGACTGTGCAACACCACCATCGCTTCGATGACGGCGCTTTGTGGCGCCTGATTTTGCGTCAAGAAGTGCGCGATACTTTGCAGGTCAAGGGCGGTGTCGGCGGGCGTGTGCTCGATCAAGGTGTGCATCGCGAGGCCGGCCCGCTGGATATTGATGCCACCCAGCGAGCCTGCGCGCAGGATCGATGTGAAGGCCGTGACGGTGTTGGTGCGGGTTTGCTCGTCAATACCGGTGGTGGGGAGGGCGGGTTCAAGCTGGTCTGGATCGCCGCTGTTGGAACTGGTCACGCTCTTCCCCGTTGGTATGCGCTCGCGCTATGCACGGAGGCACTTTAAGGCTGCCGTGACTTGTGAGGCAAGCGCGCAGGGGTGGAGCATCGTTTGGGACGTCTTGAGTCACGCCCAGCTGCAGCGGCACTGCACGGCGCAGCCCCCAACTTCGGCGCGCTGCTCGTCGTGTTTAAAAAAACCCAGCTACAACTGGCCACGGACAACGGCAACCGTCGCATCAAAAAGCTGCTCAAGCGCAAAGACCCAAGCGTGGCACGCATGCGCGAGTCCAACGACGCACACGAGCGCACCATGGAGCTGGTTGACCGCGTGCTCACCAAGCTAGGGCTCAAGTTCCGCTGCGTGTACCGCGCGCAGCTGCGGGCCTCCATGGCGGTCGACAAGCTCGTGGTGTGTGTGGGCGGCGACGGCACCTTGCTCGACGCCAGCCACAAAGCCATCGACAGTCCCATCTTGGGCGTCAACTCTGACACCGGCAACTCCATCGGCTTTTTATGTGGTGGCCACGCCGGCAACTTCGCGCAGCTGATCCGCGGTGCGCTCACCGGTGCGCTGGTACCGACGCGCGTCAGCCGCATGACGGCAGCGATCGACGACGTCACACTGCCCTACCCTGTGCTCAACGACGTGCTGGTCGCTCACAAAAACCCTGCTGCCACCTCACGGGTGCTGGTGCGGTATAAAAATCGCGTGGAGGACCAACGCAGCTCCGGCATTTGGGCGTGCACCGCAGCTGGGTCGAGCGCGGCGATGGCATCGGCAGGCGGCGACATCTTCGCGCTCGACGACCGACGCATGCAAGTGCGTGCGCGCGAGCCGTTCACCGCCGACGGGCCTGCGTACCGACTTGCGCATGTTGTCGTCGGCGCGAGCGGGCACGTCACCGTCACATCAAAAATGCGCGAAGGCCGCGTGTACATCGACGGTCCCTACGAAGTCCGCGACCTGCCAACGGGGGCGCGACTGACGCTGCGCGCTGACGGGCAACCGCTGTGGCTGTTTGCGACGGAACAAATGCGATCGCGTCGAACCCTTGCCCGCAACAAAACCCTGCGCAAGCGCGCATCAGGAGCATCACCATGAGCGTCAAAAAGACCAAGAACATGCCGAAAAACGCCAAGAAAAAACCGCCCGCCAAAGCAGCGAAGAGCGCGAAGAAAAAAACGCCGACGAAGGCGCCCAAAAACATCAAGAAAAAGGCGGCGAAAAAGGCACCGAAGGCGACAGCGACAAAGGCGCCGAAGCAAGCAAAAAAGGCAGCGAAGAAGGCGAGCGCTCGCGTGTTAGCGACAACAGCCGCGCCACAAAAACCGCTGCGGGCAACGCCGGTCGCGCCGACGAAGTCGATGGAAAACACCGCCGCGCCTCACTTCAACTTGCTCGGTGACGACGACCAGCAGCACACGCTGTTGCAAGCGCGCGGCAAGCCTGTGGTGGTGTATTTTTACCCGCGCGACGACACGCCCGGCTGCACCGTGCAGGCGTGTGATTTCCGCGACAACATGAACCGAGTCGCGTCCAAAGGCGCTGTCGTGTACGGCATCTCAAAAGACGACGTCGCCAGCCACAAGAAGTTCAAACACAAGTACGGCCTCAACTTCACGTTGTTGTCGGACCCCCAGCTCAGCGCCCACCGTGCGTACCAGG
>JAYTVG010000964.1:0-11338 GCA_043744135.1 Deltaproteobacteria bacterium
CACGTCGCGAGCAGCACAGCCGGCAACAACGCCACAAGCGCGTCCAGCTCGCGATCGCGAGGAGCGCGGCAAGTGGACTTCCTGTTCACGTCGACCAGCGCAGCCGGCAACGACGTCACAAACCCGTATAGTTCGCGATCAGGGGACGCGTCCGCCTTGTGCGAGGTGCATTGCCACCACCGCACCGTGCACCTTGTCCATCAACGCGTCGCGCGTGACGACGGTGGTGGCGATGGGTTTGCCAATGGCGACGCGGATGACGCCGGGACGCACCGCGAAACCGTCGCACGGCAACACCGCGCGGGCGCCCTCGATGCTGATCGGCACCACCGCCACTTGGGCTTGGATCGCGAGCATGAACGCGCCTTTTTTGAAGGGCGCGACCACGCCGTCGCGACTGCGCGTGCCTTCCGCAAACGCGAGCACGCTGTGCCCGCCAGCGACGCGGTCGGCATTTTGGCGCAGCGTCTCAATCGACGCCGCCCCGTGTTGGCGGTCGATAGGGATCATGCCGCCGACCCGCATGTACCAGCCCAAAAACGGCACCGAAAACAGCGATTTTTTTGCGATGAAATGCAGGTTCACCGGAAGTGCGGCGAACAGCACCGCGATGTCGATCATCGACTGGTGGTTCACCACGAACACGTGTGGTTTGTCCCAACGCACGTGGTTGAGCCCGGTGACGTTGAGGCGGGCGCCCGCAGCGCGCAACAAGCCGGTGGACCAATAGCGCCGGCCCCAGCCAAGCGCCGTGTCACCGCGTCGCGTCACGAGGCACGCGATGATCGCCATCGTCATCCAAAACATCGAATACACAGCCAAAAACAACGCCTGTAGCGCGTTGATCGCGCCCCACCGCATTGCGCTGAGGGCGCCCGTGCGTCGCGACGCCGTGGTGCCGACGGTGGTGTCCATTGTGTCCGGTTTGCCAGCCTGCTGCTGCTGAAGCAAGCCGGCTTGGCCTCGCACAGTGGCAATCTCCGTGGCGTTTCGGCAAGCTGCCGCACGTTGCCCTGCGTGTTGCCTTGCGTGAGCGTCATTTTTTTGTGGAGTCGCCGTGAACCGTGCCGTTGCGTTGCGTTGTCTTGCTGTTGCGCTCGCGTTCGCCAGCCAAGCGCACGCGCGCCGCACCGGCAATACGTTCACGCTGGCGTCGAGTTGCACGGGCTGCCACTCCGGCGTCACGGAGCCCGATGTGGTCGTGCAGCGCGTGACGACGGAGCCGCTGTTTGCCGGCGACACCACCTTGTTTCGCGTCACCATGACGGCGAGCTCGAACAACGACGCGCGTTTTGCAACATTCGCAGCGTCGGTCGCTGCCGGCGCTGGGACGTTTGTGGCCGATGCCGCGCAGCACACGCAGCTGTGCCCGCAGACCAACGCGTCGTGCCCCGGTGGCGGCGACGGCAACGCCATCCGCGACGTCACGCGGCAAACCAACTTCACGGACGGCGTCGCGGTGTGGGAGCTTGAGCTCACCAACATCAGCGCCGGCAGCCACACGCTTCTCGTCGGTGTCAACGATGCGGACGGCGTCGGCACCACCGGCGGCGACAACAACGCGCAAAGCTCGCTCACGTTCACCGTCGCCGAGGGCGAAGGAGAGGGAGAAGGTGAAGGAGAAGGGGAAGGTGAGGGAGAAGGCGAACCACCCGCGTGCAACCACAGCGATGCGAGCCGCGGCGTGCCGATGGGTGGCGTTGCCGTCGCTGGACTCCTTTTGGTGGGTCGCCGTCGCCGTCGTGTCGCACGCGCACCTGCCGTGCGCACGGGCATTGTTGCGCTGGCGCTCGTCACCGCGTCGATGGCGCAGGCGTATTCGGGCGGGCCGCCGCTCAACCTCAACGGCGAGGCGGGCACCGACGACATGAACACGTGTCGCCGATGTCATGGCACCAATGACCCCGCGCCCACCATCGCGGTTGAGGGGCTTGCGGGTCCGTTTGTCGGTGGCGACACTGCGGAGTTGTTGCTGACCGTCACGCGTGTGGGCGACACCTCGGGAGCGGTCAACGGTTGCCTCGACACGCGCTGCGCTGGCTTTGAAGCGGGCAGCGATCAGGCCGGCGTCTTTGTCCCCGCTGACGTCGACACCGAAGTCGTAACCGGCACCTCAGGCGCGGTCAGCGACAACCAGATCTCGCACGCCGCGCGCAAACCGTTTGACGCAAGTGGCGTCGCGAGTTTCGCGTTCAGCCTCGTCGACCTCTGCCCCGGGGAGCACACGCTGTACGTGGCCGCCAACGACGTCAACGGCGCGTTTTCCAGCGGCGATCGCGTCGGCTTCGACAGCTTCGCGTTTTCCGTCGTCGGCGGCAGCTGCGCGAGCACGGGCGAGGGTGAAGGTGAAGGCGAAGGTGAAGGCGAAGGTGAAGGTGAGGGCGAAGGTGAAGGCGAAGGTGAAGGCGAAGGCGAAGGCGAAGGTGAAGGTGAAGGCGACGCAGGGTGTTCGTCGACGTCGACCGCGCGCGGCTCGATCGCGCCCGGTCTCGTGGCACTGCTGCTGCTCGTGCCCAGCCATCGTCGACGCGGCTGATCCGGCCGCGCGGTTGCGTGCACCCGGCGCGCGGGTTAAGGGACTGGCATGAGCAAAAAGCTATTCGCAATCGCCCTTGGCCTCACCCTCGCGCAGCCCGCATCGGCTGCGTTTCATCTGATGCACGTCAGCGAGATTTACGCCGACCCAGTAAATTCGGCGTCGCAGTTCGTCGAGCTGACGATGTATGCGGCAGGGCAGAACATCGTGAGCGGCCACGGGATCATCGTGTACAACAGCGCCGGCACGCAGCTCGATGCGTTTGATTTTCCGAGCAACGTTGGAAATTCCGCAAGCCAGTCGAAGTTGTTGATCGCGACGGCCGCGGCCGAGACCCAGTTCGGCGTCGCAGCCGACCTGACGATGGCCGCCGTCATCGACCCCCTCGGTGGCGCGGTGTGCTTTGACGCAATCGATTGTGTTGCGTGGGGCAGCTTCGACGCAGCCTCGCCCAGCAACGTCGGCACCCCTGCCCCCGCCCTCGACTCGGCGGCCACGTCGTTGACGCGCGACATCAGCGCCGGCGACCCCAACCTCGACCAAGGCGCCGACGACACCCAAGACAGCGCCGCCGACTTCGACCTCGTCGCCCCCACGCCCACCAACAACGCAGGCGTCGTTGGCGAAGGCGAAGGCGAAGGTGAAGGTGAAGGTGAAGGCGAAGGTGAAGGCGAAGGTGAAGGTGAAGGTGAAGGTGAAGGCGAAGGTGAGGGTGAAGGCGAAGGTGAAGGCGAAGGCGAAGGCGAAGGCGAAGGCGAGACCAACGACGGTGGCAGCTGCGCGTCAACGGCAACCGGCACCGGTTCGATTGTGCCCGGCGTCGCTGCGGTGGCATTGCTCGCGGCTGTGCGCCGTCGCCGCCGCTAACACTCCTGCCGAACCACGTGAAATGCGCCGTCTGTCGACGGCGCATTTTTTTGTGCGTGCGCCGTCGCCCCCATTGCCCGCGCCGCGGCGTCGGCACAAGCCAGGTGCATGATCTCGTTTGCAATCGCTGTCGCCATCGCCGCGCTGTCACCCGTGGCCCCGCTGCCGACGCCGAGCACGGCAGAGCGCACCGACTTCGTACAAACCGGACGGTATGCAGAGGCGGTGTCGCAGTGCGAAAACCTCGCGCGCATTTACGCGAGCCGGGCGCGCTGCATCACCTTTGGCACCACACCCGAGGGGCGCTTCATGCGCGCGCTCGTGCTCAGCGACGACGGTGTGCTCGACGCGGAAGCCGCGACCAAAGCCGAGCGCCCCGTCATCGTGATGCAAGGCGGCATTCACGCGGGCGAGATCGACGGCAAAGACGCGGGCTTTTTGGTCGCCAAACAATTGCTCAACAACACGCTAGTGCCAGGGGTGTTGTCGGCGGTGACGCTGGTGTTTGTGCCGGTGTTCAACGTCGACGGTCACGAGCGCATGTCGAAAAACAACCGGCCAAACCAACGCGGTCCTGCCGAGATGGGGTGGCGCACCACCGCGCAAAACCTCAACCTCAACCGCGACTACATGAAGGCGCAAGCTCCCGAGATGCACGCGATGCTGCGCTTGCTCAACGCCTGGGACCCCGTGCTGTATATCGACCTGCACGTGACCGACGGCGCGCAGTTTCAACATGACGTCGCCGTCATCGTCGATCCTGCGCTGGCGGGACCTGCCGCGCTGCAGCCGCTGGCCCGCGCGCTGCAAAGCGAGGTGCTCACGCGGTTAAAAACGCCGGCTGGAGGCGCACATCTGCCGCTGGATTTTTACCCCTCGTTTGAGGTCGACGACGACCCGGCGTCAGGTTTCGCGGTCGGTGTCGCGCCGCCACGCTTCTCGCACCCGTATTGGGCGCTTCATAACCGCATAGGCATGCTGGTGGAGACGCACAGCTGGCGCGACTACAAACACCGCGTCAACACCACCAGCGACGTCATCATCGCGGTGCTGATGCAAGCGCAAGCACACGCCAAGCAGTGGCGGCAAGTCGAGCGCGCGTTGGACGCAGACATCACTGCGCGCCTGGGTGACGTCGTGCTGAGCTACAAAAACACCGACGCGAAAACCACCGTTGATTTTTTGGGCTACCGCTACACCCGCACGCTGTCGGCGATCTCCGGGGGGCTGCGCACGCGCTACGACGAGAGTCGACCCGAGGTGTGGAAGCTCCCGTTTGTCGCTGGCGTCACTGCGGACGTGACCGTCACGCCGCCGCGCGCAGGCTACGTCGTTCCCGCGGCGCACGCAGCGTGGATCAAAGAAAAGCTCGCGCTGCACGGCGTGCAGTTTGAAGTGTTCGCGGGCCCCAAGCGCGTCGTCGGCGCGGCGTTTAAGGCCACTGCCGTCAAACCTGCCGACAAATCGTACGAGGGCGCGCAGCAAATGACACTCGCAGGTGCGTGGGCGCCCGCCACCAAGGAGTTTGAAAGCGGCGGCTTGTTCGTGCCCATCCACCAAAAAAACGCGCGTGTCGCCGTGCAGTTGTTTGAGCCCCTCGGTGCTGACGCCTTGGTGCGCTGGGGCATGTTCAACGCCGCGTTTGAGCAAAAGGAATATATGGAGAGCTACGTCGCTGAGGACGCGGCTGAGCAGATGATGAAAGACCCCAAGGTCGCCGCAGCGTTTTACGCCAAGCTAAAAGCCGAGCCAGCGTTCGCCGCTAGCCCGCAGGCACGCCTGCAATTTTTCTTCGAGCGCCATCCGAGTTTTGATGACCGCCTTAACGTTTACCCCGTCATGCGCGTCGACGCGTGGTGATGTGATCGAGCTGAGTGTGCGCTTCACCGTTCACGATCGAACCCAGGAGCTTGTCATGTGTGTTTTGTCAAAAGTGTCGTTGGCGTTTTTCGTGCTCGCCTTCACATGCGTACCTTGCGCGGTGCTCGCGCAAGGTACGACTGCTCCGGCGCCGGTCGCAGCCGTCGACGCCGCTGCGCCACCAGCCGCGCCACCAGCCGCACCCACGGCCGACGAGGTCAACCGCGTGGTCGCGTATTTTTTGCGGGGCGCCGCAGCAGGCCCAGTGTTGATGGAGTCGACGCTGTGTCAAAAGACCGAGAAGATCGACGGCAAATTGGCCTGTGCGCAAAAACTTCCCGCCACCATCAAAAAGGGCGACACCATCATCGCGTTCGTGAAATTTTTTGTACCCAAAGGCGGCAAATACGACGACGTGAAGGTGCGCTTTTTGCTCGGTGGCGAAGTGCGCTCCACCAGCGACTTCACGCTGAGCGAGGCATGGACCGGCTACTCAAACTACAAGCAAACCACCGCAGCGAAAGCTGGCGCGTGGGAAGTACAAGTGCTGCGCGGCGACGTGGTGTTGTCGTCTCAAACTGTCACGGTGCAGTAGCGTTGCAGCCGCGCTCGTAGCTCGCCAGCGTGCGTTCGATCCGTTCCAGCGATGCGGCGTCCGCAGTGTTGCGCTGAAACGTGGCCCAACCCACCCACGCGGCCGCACAAGTCGGCCGCAACTTCACGGCTAAGGCCTGCGCGCGTTTGATGCGTTGTTCGCGCGTCGGCGCGACCTGCACGACCGGCGGAGGCGCTGCGGGCAGCTCCGCGATGGGTTCATGCTTGTCTTTCACGGCAAACGCGCGTGCGACGTTGGCACGCCGTGTCGTCGGTGCGGCGAGTGCTTGCGCCAACGGTGCGGTTGAAGCGGGCATGGTTGCGGCCGGCACGGTTGCGGTCGGCACGGTCGCGGTCACGGTTGGCACACTGGCTTTGGGCGCCGTCTCATCGGGTGTGATCGCAATCGGCGCAGGTGCGGTCGCGATGGGCGCGGTTGGCGCGAGCACGGCGGTGAGCGGCGACATCGCGGGCGGCGACATCGCGGGCGGCGCTTGCAGACGCGGCCACAACAGCGTCGTGAGCGCGGAGATTGCCAGCGCGACGGCGGCAGCCACCAACAACGGCCTCGCGCGCGAGCGTGCCTGTGCCGTGACCTCGTCGTCGTTGAGCGCGTGCCCACCGCGCGGCGCGCGCAACACCCGCTGCGTGTGCTCGTGCTGCTCAACCGCGCGCCGCAGCTCGCCCGGCACCGTCAGCGTCGGCGGCGTCTGGCCGGCGCGCGAGGGCGTTTGCTCGGGCACGCTCGACACGCGCGTCGGCTCGGCGTGGACGTCGCGCACAGCTGCCCCGTGCAGACGCGGCGGCGGCATGAGCGCCGCACCTGAGGGGCCTGTGCCTTGCGAGGGCTCCAGCTCATTGCGCACAAGCGTCGTTGCGCGGCTGTGATCGGAGCTTGCGCCCGCGATGCTCACGCTGTGGCTGCGGGTGCTTTCGATATCGTGCGCGAAATTTTCAACCGACACCGCGCCAAAGTGCGCAAACAGTTCGCGCTCCGCCTTCATCTCGTCGGCAAACAGATCCGCCATGACGGTGCGCAGGTCCTTGACACCCGAGCCGGGGAAGCGCCAGTGCAAGTGGTTGGCGAGCGCCTCGCGAAATTCGCCGCACGTGTCGTAGCGCTTGGCAGGCTCAGGGTGAAGCGCCTTGGCCAAGATGCGCGCAACATCTGCGTCTAAGGTGCGCCACTTCCCAGGCTCAAAACCACCGCGACCCGCGACGTTCCAGATGTCGTTGGGCGTCATGCCGTCGTAGTACCGCGACGTCGTCAACAACTCGTAACACAGCACACCGCACGCAAACAGGTCGGCGCGCAGGTCGATGGGGTCACCGCGCGCTTGCTCAGGCGCCATGTACGCCATCTTGCCCATGACGACGTTGGGCTGCGTGCGCTCGACCTTCAGCTTCGACGCCGCCAGGCCGAAGTCGATCAGCTTGACCTCACCCTCAAAGCTCACCAGCACGTTTTGCGGGCTGACGTCGCGATGGACCAAGTTGAGCGCCTCGCCGGAGATCGGGTGATTTCTGCGGTGCGCGTAGTCGAGGGCCTCCAACGTTTCACACACCAGTTGCAGCGCGCACGCCGACGGGATGGGTTTGGCGCGCTTGATGGCGCGTTCAAGCAACGTGCGGGCGTCGCGACCGGCGACGTACTCCATGGCGAGGTAGTACTCGTCCATGACGCGGCCGACATCAAAGACGTGGCAGATGTTGGCGTGGCTCAACGTGACGACGACGCGCGCCTCGTCGATGAAGCGCGTGACGTATTCGCGGTCTCGCGTCAGCTCGGCCCTCAGCTTTTTTAAGACGCAATAGCGCTCGAGACCCGCCAAGCCGCCGAGTTTGGCGAGATACACCTCGCCCATGCCACCGCGCGCGAAGTTTTGCAGCAGCACGTAAGCGCCAAACGGATGAGGGAATTCCTCATCACCGCCTGCGTCGGAGCTGTGAACGGCGGCCATACGTCTGTGGCCACGGTAGCACCGCTCGACGGCACGTGCAGGTTTGTCGCACGCGCAAACGCGCGCACTCGGCCCCCTGTCCGACAGGCCGCGAGCTGTGTACGCTGGTGCCCACCTTCATGCTGCACCTAGCCTCAAAAACGACGGCGGAGTTCGTTGCGGTCGCGTTGGCGGACCTCGACAAGACGCTGGTCGACCATGCGCACTGCGAGCAAAAAGCTGCCGTCACAGCGCTCGCGTTCGTCACCCGCTACCCCGACGACCCAGTGTTAGTGGTCAAGCTCGCGGCGCTCGCGCAGGAGGAGGCGACGCATTTTTCCCAGTTGGTTCAGGTGTGCACCGAACGCGGGCTGTCGCTTGGCCATCCCGTCAAAGACGACTACGTCAGCCAACTGCTCAAGCACGTGCGAAACGGGACCGTGCAGCACCGCGTCGATCGGTTGCTGGTGTGCGCGCTGGTGGAAGCGCGCTCGTGCGAACGCTTGCAGTTGTTGGCGACGGCGCTCAGCGCGCAAAAGCATGCGCTAGCGCCGTTGTACGAGGGTCTGTGGCGTCAGGAGGCAGGACACCACGCGCTGTTTGTCGAGCTCGCCGAGCGCACCCTGACGCGCACCGATCACGACGACGCGGTGGCGCAAGTGGCGGCGCGCTTGGCAGAGCTGGCGCTGCGAGAAGCCGAGGTGGTCGCTGCATTGCCGATGCGCCCCGCGATCCACTGATTTTAGCGTCACCTGCGAGGTCGAACGATTGCCGCACGACGCGCAGCTACGCCGTGAATGCCCGCCGCCCGCCGCTTGCCGTATAACGAACCATGCGCACCCGTGATCTTGCCCTCCTCGCAGTGTTTGCGTTCGCGCTCGCATCACCGGCAGCGGCTAACTTTCACCAGATGCACGTGAGCGAGGTGTACGTCGATCCCGTCGACGCAAACGTGCAGTACATCGAGCTCACCATGTACGCCGCCGGCCAAAACGTCGTCGTTGGGCACGGGGTACGCGTCTACAACGCCAACGGTGTCGAGCTCGACCGCTTCGATTTCCCCGCCAACGTCGCCAACAGCACCAACCAAAGCCACATCCTGCTCGCCACCGCGGCCGCGCAGACGTTGTTTAACGTCGGTGCCGACCGCGCGATGGGTGCCGTCATCCAACCCGCGGGCGGCGCATTGTGTTTTGACGCGCTCGACTGCGTCGCGTGGGGTGCCTACCTCGGTGATGTGGTGGGGATCGGCGTCGGCACGCCGGCGGCGGCGCTCGCGACCGCCACGACCGCGCTGACCCGCGACATCAGCAGCGGCGATCCGACCAGCGACGAGCTCAACGATGACACGGGCGATAGCGCGGCAGATTTCGATCTTGCGCCACCGACACCGACCAACAACGCCGGTAGTGTCGGTGCGTTGCCACCAGGCGAAGGCGAAGGCGAAGGCGAAGGTGAAGGCGAAGGTGAAGCGTCGGGTTGCGGAACACTCGATTTCGCCGGCGAGTGTCTCGACGTCGACACTGGCCGCTACTGCGGTGAGGACGCAAACGGCGCGCCGGCCGCCGTCGCGCTCGATTGCGCCGCCAAAAACGCCAGCTGTTTTGAGTTGAGCGCGACCTGGGGTGTGGATTGCGGCGCCGCGGTGGGCGGCGTGTGCCGCGACGACACCGGGAGCGTCGCGTGCGCGAGTGCGAGCGGCGCGTGTGTGATCGCTGCCGACGGCGTCGGCGTCTGCGTCGACGGCGATGACGGCTGCCGGGCCGACGACGTCGGCACCTGCACTGGCGCGCTGTACACGCAAGCTTGCTACGGCACGCTCGTCGACACCGACCGCGGCCAAAGCGTGCTGCAAGACTGCGCGGCGCTCGGTGCCGTATGCAACGCTGAGCGTGGCTGCGTAGCCGCGGCAGGCGCCACGTGCGTGGTCGACGTCACCGTGTGTGCCGGCAACGTTCCCTGCCCCGCGTCGCGCGTGTGCCCAAGCGAAGGGGAAGGGGAAGGAGAAGGCGAAGGCGAGGGGGAAGGAGCAAGCGAAGCACCGAGCACCTGCACCTGCGCGCGTGTTTCACCACGGACGCATGCGTCGACGGCGATGATGTTGTGTGGCGTGGCGCTATGGCTTGGACGCGCCTTCAAGAAACGCGCGCGCTAAGCGCGGGTGACTGTGACGGTGCCGGTGGCGCACGCGTGACAGCGGACCTTGGTGTGCGCGGGTGCCGCGCCCGGTTGCAATCGGCGCGCGGCGGCTTGCAAACGCTCGAGGGCGCGCGACCGTCGCAGCGGCTCGCCGCCATGCGGATCGGTCGCGGGATCGCTGAGCGCCACCGCGCCAAGCAGCGTCATGAGATCAACGCTGGCGTTGAGCCGACCGCCCATCGCCAAAAACATCTGCATGCGTCGGTTGCGCTCCTCCGCCACCACCAAGCGCGCGGCGGTGATGACCTTGCCGCTGTGCGCCGACACAAACGGCACGTGGTCGGCCACCAACCCGAGCGCACCCTGACACGCGCCGATGTCGATGGCGTAAGCGGCGACGTCACAGCTCGCGCAGCGCACCAGCACGGTGGTGGGTTTGAGGGTCTGTAGCGCGAGCGCTGCCGGCGCTGCGCTCGCGACCGCCGGCTCGTTGTGGGGCGGTGGCGGCATCGGCACCTGGCCGATGCGCTCGTCGGTGTCGAGCGTGTCTTCGTCAAACACGTCGACGTCGAGCTCAAAATCCTGGCTGACGTTTGCTGTAGGCGCGCTGGGCGCGGGCGCTTGAGGTTGAGCTTGCACCGACGGCCGCATGCCGGTGTTCACGTAGGCGCGAAACGCGTTGAGCACCGAAGGGGTGATGCCGTGAAAGTGAATCTCCAGCCGCTTGGGGCGATCCGAGTGCGCGCGCGCCACCACGCCGGGCAGCCGAAACTCCTCATCGGTGACGGGGTGCACCACGATCAGCGTGACGCGCTCACCTGCGGGGCGCAGCACCGGCGTAAACAGCACCGTACCGCCGGCAGCCAAATGGCTCGCGCCAAAGTCGCTCAGGCGCTCAACGCTCGTGAGCTTCACCAAAAACGTCGCGCCACCGTCGCCGAGGATCTGGCGCATCGGTGCGGGCGGCTGCGAGGGTTGAGGCACCCGCGACGTCGGCCCCGGCAACGACTGCGCGTCGAGGTGCGGTCGACGCACGCCGCCGGGTGGCGTCGCGCGCATCACTTGCAAGATGAACGCGTCCCACGCGGCCTTGTCGTCATCGGACAGCGCGAAAAACTGCAGCCCTGCGCCCGCTTCTTCGTCAGCTAAGGCTTGCTGCGGCGCAATCACGCGCGTGACGTTTGCAGCGGCGCGAATGACGGTGTCGGGCAAAAAAATCTTGAGCTGCACAAGGTGGCGCGCACGCGGCGCGTCGTCGGTCGCAACGAAGACGCCGTGGCGCGCCACGTCGACCGCGCGCAGGCGACGAACGCGGTGCTTGTCGTGCAATTCCACCGAGAGCTCGTGGCGAAAACGCTGGCTGCGTCGCTGTTCTTTCATGCGGCCGTCCTCCAGTTGTCGC
>JAYTVG010000965.1:0-3288 GCA_043744135.1 Deltaproteobacteria bacterium
CAAGCCATCAACATCGAGGCGCCATTTTTTTTGACGCAGGGCTTGCTGCCACTGCTGCAGCAAGCGGCGCGCATGCGTGGCGACGCTGTCGTCGTCAACCTCGTCGATAACGCCAGCGAGCGCCCGATGAACCACTACGCGCACTACATGGTGTCAAAAGCGGCGATGGCGATGTTCACCAAATGCCTCGCGGTGGAGCTGGGCCCCCACGTGCGTGCCTGTGGCGTGTCGCCGGGTGCGGTGGCGTTTCCCGAGTGGTGGACCGAGCAACAACAAGCGGAAGTGCTCAAGCGCGTGCCGCTCAAGCGCACCGGCAGCCCCGACGACATCGCGCGCGCGGTGCGTTTCTTGGTGGAGCATCGCTATCTGTCTGGCGTGATCTTGCCCGTCGACGGCGGCCGTCAGGTGGTTTTTTAACGTGGGCTCATGGGGCGCACACGCAGCACCGGCATCCCCGCCCAGTGCGAGCGACACCGTCGAGGTGCGCGGCTTGGAGATCGACTGCATCGTCGGCGTCTATCCCAGCGAGCGTGGCACCCCACAGCCACTCGTGCTCGACTTGACGCTCAGCCTCGACACCCGCGGCGCAGCGCTGCAAGAAGACCTGCACGCCACCGTCGACTACGGGCGCCTGACGGGTGACGTGCGCTTCTTGCTGGAGCGTTGTCGCTTTTTGTTGGTGGAGACAGCGGCCGAAGTGATCGCGCGCTACGTGCTGCTGCCCCCCCTGCACGGCAGCGCACAGGTGACTTGCGCCCACGTGCGTCTCACCAAACCCAAAGCGCTCGCCGACGGAGCGCTTGCCCGCGTCACCATCACGCGCACCCTCAACGACGTCACCACCGTCGCTGAGCCCCACCCGTACGGCAGCTGCGAGTCGGTGTTTGTTGGACGTGGTTGCGCGGTGCAACGTCGCCGTGTGCACAGCCTCGCGCCCTTCACGCACGCCGAGGGCGAGGCGCACGAGCTTGTGCTCAGCGACGGCATGCGCATCAACGGTGCGCTTGCAGCGATCGGGACCGCGTATGCGTTCGCCGCCGGCCAGGCGCGCAGCTACGCCGCAGCACACGCGTCGGTGGGAATTGCGCTGGGCGGCCTGCTGTGCGTGCGCCACCCGCCACGCGCCGTCGATGTGGTGGCGACGGGAGCACTCGTTACCCCCGCTGGCGTCATGTACACAGCACCCGGTGCCCGCGGTGGCGTCGTTAGGGGCTGACGTACGCGAGCGCCGTGGGCGCCAACACCACCTCGCCGCCGCGGCTAGCCTCGACGGTTTGCGTCGACGCCAAATAGTCGATCGCATAGCGCACCGTGACATCGCCCGCGTGTGCCTCAAACGTATCGTTCCAGTTGTGGTGCGTGTTGGTGTAAGCGAGCTCGTCGAGCGCGGTGATGACGAAGCGCTCAGTCGGCGTCGTCAGCACCGCGTAGCGCGGGGCCAAGATGGCGCTTTCGCCGACACCCTGCGCCGCCCACACCAGCGGCAGCTCAAACGACACGCTGGCGTCGTCGTTTTGCAACAATGGCGCCGGCACGTTGTAGCCGATCGGGCGCGTGATCGCGATGCGACCGGGAAACACCATCAACGCGTCGTCGTTGCCGGTGCTCGTCAAGCGCGCGTAGCCGGCACCGGTGGCGAAGCTCAAGCGCTGGTCGCCGGTTCCAAACGCAAACGTTGGCTCGCCGTTTTGCACGCTTTCAGCGCTGACCAAGGCCACCACGCCGATGGTGTCGACGTCGCTGATATACGCGGGCAGCACCGCCAGCACCGAAAAGCCTGGTGCCGCTGTGCGCGCGCACGTCGCGATGTACAGCGCCGCGCTGCCGGCACCGAGCTGCCCGACGTCTTGAATCTGAGCCGCCACCTCGCCGTCACACACGACTGCGTCACGCAACTGCACGGTGGCGGCGGTGCGCGACAGATCGATTGCGCGGTCGATCGCCATCACCAGCGTGCGGTCTTGTTGTGTGGCGCGGTCGAATTGCACGAGGTCGAGCGTTGGTGCCGCGTCACCTTGCGTGAACGCATTGAGCTGCACGCGGCGCGTCGCAACACCCGAGCCCACCGAGGGGGACGCCGCGTAGCTCAGGTGGTAGTTGACGGCGTCGCGGTCGAAGTACAGCACGCTTTCATCTTGCCAGTTGTGGTGTTGCGCGGCGTAGGTGTGCGCGAAAAAGCCGTCCGCGCTGGTCCACGCGTCGACGGTGAAGTCGTTGAGCGCCGGGTCAGCCACAGCACCGGCGACAAACGACACCGGGTAACTGCCCGCGAACACGGTTTGGGTGCGAAAGGCGCGGTACACGACGCGCGTTTCGCCGGCGCTTTTGGCAATGAACGTCCGCAGCACGTCGAGGGGGGCCGACAGCGACTCGACACAAGGCTCAAGCAGCGCGCCATCGCTGCCGTCAGCGGGTTGGTAGTAAAAGCTGGCGCCGCCAGAATCACCAAACACCACTTCGCTCACGCCCTGCGTGACGTTGAAGAACTCGACGATTGCACTGCCATCACCGAGGTCGTGGCGGACGCTCGCCGTGAAATAGCTCACGCCACCGACGTCGTTTTCGTCCCAAGCGTCCACGGTGGTGCGATCCGCACAAGCCGATGCCGCGCCACGGTCGGCGTCAAACGGGCTGCGCTCAATGAACAGGCCGTCGAGCTGGCTTGCTTGCAAGTCGGCGCGCCGCAGGGTCGTGCGCGGCTGAGCGGGGATGCGCACGCGGACCTTGCGCGCGAGTTTGGTGGTGCGCGACGAGCCCTCCCCCCAGCTGTTACACAGCGTGAGATCGCCGGCAAAGCGCACGGTGACGGCGTCAAACGCCGTGCCGGTGAGGGAATGGTCGTCGTCGACTGCGGCGGTGGGGGCGCAGACAAACGGGCCTTGGTCCGGCGGATCGCCTTCGCCCTCGCCTTCTCCTTCACCTTCGCCTTCGCCTTCGCCTTCACCCTCGCCTTCTCCTTCACCCTCACCGCTGTGTGCGGGTGGGGGTGCCGGGCACGCGGTGACACTGAGCGTGATGAGGAGTGCGGTGAGCGGATGGCGACGGTTCATCCGCTCGCTTAAGCACGCGGCGTGCCGGCGTCTTGCGTGAAGCGGTGTTGCGAAGTTGCAGCGCGATCGGTGGAATTCCGCCGGGTTATCCAGCGCGCTGGCTGCGCTGACGGTGCGCAGGCGCGACCAAAACGCACGCAGCGCTGCCTGCAGACAGCGGCTCACGCGGCCAACAGCTACGGGGCCACCGTGCACTCAAACAAGGTGCTGCACAGGGCCGCCTCGGCGTCGTCGCAGA
>JAYTVG010000966.1:0-3284 GCA_043744135.1 Deltaproteobacteria bacterium
CTGACCGACGGATGCGACGTCGAGATCGACGCGGTCGAACAGCCCAACTGCGATCCCGAGACTTTCGGTCGCGACGGGTATTTTGAAGCGCAAGCGGGCGGATTTGTCGACAGGTCGGGCCTCGCACCGCACCGCGCTGCGTGGACTCACGATCACAAGGTCGTGGCGACCGATCTTGACGGTGACGGTGACTTGGACCTCGTCGTCGTCGTCAACAACCGCACTTACACCACGGAGCAAAACCGCATTTTGCTCAACCGCATCGACGAAGGCGAGGGCTTCGTGTCCCAAGAGCCCGACGCACTGCAAGAGCTGGTGGGTGATTTGTACGATCTCAGCGCCGGCGACCTTGACGGTGACGGCGACAACGACGTCGTCACCACCATCTGCGCACAAGTCTCGGGCAGCGGCGAAGTGGTGTTGACCAACACCGCGGGCGAGCTTGCGCGTAACTTTACGGCGCTGCCGACCGACACGGCCGATTGCGACGTCGGCACACTCGCGCACGATGTCGACGACGATGGCGATCTCGATGTGTTCTTCGGTGGAACGCGCAACAACCGCTTCAACCTCAAGTTGTACGTGAACCGCGGTGACGGCACGTTCGCAGACGCCACCAGCGATGTGCCGAGTTCCCAGCGCCGCTTGCAGGTCAACAACATCGCCGCCGGTGACGTTGACGGTGACGGCGACCAAGATGCGGTGCTCGCGGGTGGCGCGCCCTACAGCACGCCGAGCGAGGATGGCGATGTCGTGTTGCTGTTGTTTGGGACGCAATAGGCGTGCGCGTCGCATTCTTTTGTATGGAAAGCGTTTTTTCTGTGGCGCCGCTTGAGGGGCTGTTGCGCGCCGGGCATGACGTCGTGCTGGTTGTGCGGCCGATGGGCGACGTCAACACCCGCAAGCTGCCAAGCCTCAAGCGTCACCGCGGCTTTGATGTGGCGGTGAGGCGGCTGCTGGGTGTGCAGCGCGCCGACGCACAGCAGACCGATCCGCTCGCCATCGCTGCGCGTGAATCGATCCCCGCGTACCTCGTCGGCGATGCATCGCAGCCGCGCGTTGTGCAGCTGCTCAAAGACGCTGCCGTCGACGTCATCGTGGTGGCGTTTTTCAACCAACTGCTGTCACCAGCGTTACTGTCCGCGGCGCGTTTGGGGGGCGTGAACCTGCATCCGTCGTTGCTGCCACTGCACCGTGGGCCAGCCCCGCTGTTTTGGACCTTCAAAAATGGCGACGCGCAGACGGGTTTGACGGTGCACCGCCTCAGCGCCGGCGAGGACGCTGGAGACATCGTGTGCCAACGCAGCATCGACGTCGCCTTTGGAACCCCTGGCGAGCAGCTCGTCGATGCCCTCGCGCAGCACGCGGGCTCAGACATCGTTCGTGCGCTGGCATTGCTTGGGGGCGCACAGGCAGCGGCCCCGCAAGATCCCGCGCGGGCGACGCGCGCGCCGCGCCCCATCGCGGCGGACCTGTTGGTGACGTCGTCGATGTCGGCCCGCCGGGCGTTTCACTTCGTGCGCGGGGTCGGTCGCTGGAACGACGTGCGCGTTACCGTTGGCGCGCGCGCGGTGCGGGTGGTCGATGCGCTCGACTGCGACGAGGGCCGCGTGATGCCAGGCGATTGTGCGCTGGTCGGCGACCTGTTGCACCTCGGCTGCGTCGACGGCGTCGTGACATTTCGTAGCCAGCTGCACGTGTAGCGCAAGAGTTCGGACCGATGTGGCCGTTTTTCAACGCGCATGCGTTGCGCCCAACCCCCCGTGAGCTAGAGGCAACGCATCATACGGCTGCGCACAGCGGCCGCCATTGAAGGGAATCAACATGGTCTTTCGTACGCTGTCGTGCATCGCGTTTTCGGTCGTCGTTGGCTCCTTTGTCGTCGGCGCGGGTTGCGCCGGCGCCGAAGGCGAGGGGGAAGGAGAAGGAGAAGGCGAGGGTGAAGGAGAAGGCACCGGTGAGACCTGCGCGGACGCCATCACGCTCAACGTCGGCGAAGCCGCTAGCGGCACCACAACAGGCCACACTGCTGACGTTGACGTCGGCACCTGTCAGACCGGCGGCGGCGCCGGCGACGTCGTGTACGCGCTCACCGTCCCCGACGAATCCAGCTTGACCTTGACGCTGACCACAACAGTGGATCTCGGCATCGTGCTTTACAGCGCGGCGTCGTGCTCGGCAGACGTGTTGGTGGATTGGATCGACGCTGTCGTCGGCGACGAAGTGCTCAGTCTTCCCGTATTATCCGCGGGTAACTATTTCGTCGCTGTCACCACGTTCGACGTCGGCCTCGACGGCGCGTACACGCTGCTCGCGCAACTCGCGCCACCGGTGTGCGTCGGTGATGACTTCGATGGCAACGGCGACGTCGATGGCAATGGCACGTTCGCGACCGCGCTTGACGCAGGTGGCGCAGACCTCGACACGGTCGCACTCAGCATCTCGCTTGCAATGTGCGCTGACGACGTCGACTACTTTCAAATCGCGCACTTCGGCGGCGGGCTCGACGTCAGTGTCAACGTGAGCGCGGGCGAGACGGGAACCGCCGTTGGCGAGCTGCGTGCCGCCACAGTTGACGTCGCAGCGTCGCTCGCAGGTGCGTTGACGTTTACAGCTGAAGGCGCGCCTATCGCACTCGCTGACGCGGCCACCGACCTCGCCGCCGGCTATTATTTCTTGCGCGTCACGGGTTCGGGCGCGTCGGTTTCAAACGCAGTCGACTACGGCTTCAGCTTCGCGCAAGAGTGCGACGGCGATGGCGCCGACTCGCCGATCGCGGCCCTCGACGACGCAGCGCGCGCGACCGAGCCGACCACCAACGCGATCTCCGCCGATATCGCAACCGACGCTGCCTTGGCATCGACGATCTGCGGTGGCGACAGCGATGCCTTCGTCATCGATCCGCTCACCACCGGCACCGTCGCGGTGCTGTTCACCGGCGCCGCCGGCCTGACCATCAACGTGACGTCGTTCGCCGATGGCACCACGACCGAAAGCGCCGTCACGGTGACCGACGCCACCGCGGGCGCCATCCGCACCATCACCGTTGCCGGCGTCGTGCCGACCAACCGTTACGTGGTTCGGGTCAGCGAAGTGACGCCGTCAACCACGTCGGTTCAGTACGCGCTGACGGCGGCATTTAGCTACGATCCGCCCGCCAATGACGCATGTGTTGACGCGCTGCCGCTGACGGCAGCAGACACCGCAGCGACCAGCATCGGCAACAACGTCGGTGGCACCAGCGACATGAACGGCCTGTGCAATGGCGATGTCGCAACGCCACC
>JAYTVG010000967.1:0-1020 GCA_043744135.1 Deltaproteobacteria bacterium
TGCAGCCGCGCGCTGGGGTGGTGCCAAAAAGCCGACGCCGCGCTAGACCACGCGGCGTGAGTTACCAACTCAACTGCCCGACGCACGTGTACGAAATCGTGCCGGACCATTTTGTGCCCGGGGCCGATCGTCCACTGCTGGCAATCATCGACAAGCTCGACCACATCGCGAGTTTGGGTTGCGACGGCATCGCGCTCACGCCGATTTACCAAGCTGCGGATGCGCTGCGCATGCACGCGACGAATTTTTTTCGCATCGATCCCCGCCTCGGTGACGAGGCCGACTTCAGCGCGCTTTGCGCAGCATGTGCGGCGCGCAACGTCAGCGTCACTTTGATGGGGGTGTTTGACCACGTCAGCGACAAACACCCTTGGTTCACCAGCGCTTGTGCGCACGGTAGCGACCAAGGGCGCTTAGAGCCGCATGAGCGCACGCGCGGGTTTTTCACCTTCGACGGCGACCACAAAAACACCTACGCATGTCGAGACGGGACGCCGACGGAACCCGAGCTCGACCTGCGTAACCCAGAGGTGCGACGGCGCTTGTTTACGGGCGAAGAAAGCGTGCTGCATCGCTTCATTCGGGCGGGCGCGTCGGGATGGCGCATCTTGCGCGCAGAGCAAGTCGGCTATTCGATCTTGCGCGAGCTGCAGCGCGGCAGCCGCAACATTGAGGGGAGCCATTATTTAATCGGCGACATCAAAGGGTTCGCGGATCGCTCGCAGCGCGACGGTCTGCTCGATGCCGTCGTGAATCACTACATGCGCGAAGCGGTGTTGGGGTTTGTCAAGGGTGAGGTACCGGCGCGTCAACTCGCGCGCGTCGAGCGCGACTTGCAATCTGCCTACGACAAGTCGCTGGCGCGCTCTTGGAACTTGCTGTCCGGCCACGACACGCCGCGCCTGCCAGTGTTGTTGCACGGCACCGACGTGCAGCTCGCGCACGCCCGCGTCAACCTCGCGACGTTGCTGGGCTACACGCTCCCCGGCGCAGCCCATGTGCTGTACGGCGAAGAGATCG
>JAYTVG010000968.1:0-1016 GCA_043744135.1 Deltaproteobacteria bacterium
ACTTCGACGACGTGCATGTGTTCGACGTCGACTCGCGCGCGCCCATCATCTCAAACCTGTTGGTTTCACCCCCCCACGCCAAGGCGGGCTCTGTCGTGACGGTCACGTTTGACACCGACGAGACAGCGCAGGCGAACGTGGTGATCGGTGCCGCGGTGGCTGCGCTCGACAACGCCAGCACCGCCACGCGGTTTGTCTTTACGACGACGCTGGTCGGCAGCGAACCCCAAGGTGCAGCGGGTGTGAGCGTCAGCGTGCAAGACGCCGCGGGCAACGTCGGCGTCGCGGGCGCGGATGTTGACTTTGATTTCGATCCGCCTGGCGTCGTTGCGTCGTCAGTGGTGCCGGCCGCAGCGCGCGCTGAGGATGTCATCGCGTATAGCTTCAGCACTGACGAGCCGGTGGTGGTGTCGGCAGGCTCGCCCGCGCTCACGACGGTGCCCGCGCTCGCGTTTGAGCTGTCGGGTGGCACCCTTTTCACCTTCACGCACCGCGTGGCAGCCGATGCGGATGGCGCGCACGCGGCCCGCATCTCTCTTGTCGATCGCGCTGGCAACAGCGCAGACGTGACCACCCAGACCAACGGTGCGCCACTGGCGGCGTTTACCGTCGACACCACCGCGCCGACGGTCGCGCTGGTGGTGAGCGACCGCATCCGCAGCAAGGTGGCGGGCTTTAACACGCTGACGTTGAGGTTCGACGTGGCCGACGCCAGCTTTGTCACCCTGGCGGACGCGCAGGCTGGCATCGAGGTGCGTATCGGTGGCCGGGTCCCCAGCGGCGGTTGCATGCTCAGCGGGACGACGCTGACCTTTAGCGACGTGTGCACCCACGTCGTCGGTACGCTTGACAGCGCGGGCGCCAAAAACGTCTTCGTGCGCGCCGCGGATGCTGCAGGCAACACGTCGGTGGCGTCGGAGATTGTTGACTTTGATTTCACGGCGCCTGCCATTGACGGCAACGCGATCACGGCAATCAATGGGGAAGCCGGCAACCTTAACCCGAATCCAACGCGG
>JAYTVG010000969.1:0-1016 GCA_043744135.1 Deltaproteobacteria bacterium
TGAGGCCGTAGCCCTCGCAGATCTTAAAGCCGGCGTATTTAAAGAAGTACGCGATGTCTTTGGACAGCGGCGCACCGCCCGAAATCATAAACCGCACCCGACCGCCGAAGCGCGCGGCCAACTTGGTGTGGAGCTTTTTAAACACCAGGCGCTGTGCAAGTGCCCACGCGAGTCCGCCGGGCGCTTTGCCCTGCAGCTCCTGCTGGGCCGCGAGCGACCCTTGCGTCAAACCCCACTTTGCGATCTTGCCGGCGAGCCCTGGCGTGGCGTCGACGTCGCTGATGACCTTGGCGTAGATTTTTTCAAAGATGCGCGGCACCGAGCACATCATCGTGGGCCGCACCTCACCGAGGTTGTCCACGATTTTTTTCATGTCACCCTCCCAAAAGGCCATGACGTGTCCGATGCGAAACCACAGTGCCTCGAGCACCTTCGCGAACACGTGCGCCATCGGCAAAAACAGGTATTGCACGTCGTCAGGGAGCACCAAGCCGATCTTGTCTGCCACCTCGCTTTCGTACAGCATGTTGTCGTGCGTCAACACGGCGCCCTTGGGCCGGCCGGTGGTGCCGGAGGTGTAAATCAACGTCAAGATGTCGTCGGGCTTGAGCGACGCGGCTCGCGCCGTGACCTCGGCGGCGTTGGTGTTTAAGTAGTCCTCGCCCTCCTTCAAAAAATCCACCCACGAGATCTCCCAACCGCTGCCGGCATCCACCTCACCGGTGATGGCGACGAGCTTTTTTACGTTGGGCAACTGCGGCCGCAGCGCGCGGAATTTTTTCAGCTGCGTTTCGTCCTCGACAAACACGAGCACGCCACCGCAATCGTTGGCAATGTACTGGGTGTCGTCGGGGGTGCTTGATTGGTAGATCGGCACCGTCGTTGCGCCTGCGCCGAGCACGCCGAGGTCGGCCAGCACCCACTCCAAGCGCGTGTTGCTGACGATGTTGACCATGTCTTTGGGTTTGACGCCGTGTTTGACGAGAGCCGCCGAAAGCCGTCGTGCGACGCTGTGC
>JAYTVG010000970.1:0-11257 GCA_043744135.1 Deltaproteobacteria bacterium
CTCGTTTTAACACCTACGAACAAATAGAAGTGACCTTCGTGGTGCAGCAGCGTCGGGTCTACGGCGTCAACATCACGCAAAAGGCACGCGCGCGGCTCCCACGGACCGGGCAGCTGCGTGCACGTGAACAGTTCGACGCGACGCGCGCTGCGCTGTTCGGGCGTCATCCAAAACAAGCCGTCGTGGGCCAACACGTGCGGGTACGACAAATGATGCGGCCGCGCGAGGATTGGCCGAACCTCTCCTATTTTGATGCTTCCATGGCTATCGATGTGTACGGCAGCGGCTGCAAGATGCGCCCGCTGTTGTGCGTCCACCCAGTCTTCAAACAACAGCCACACTTGCCCATCGAGGCCTTTCGCCAACATCGGGTCGGCGTAAAAATGTCCTGCGGGAGAGGTGAGCGGAAATGCCGGGCGCGGGGGCTGCGGTGGTTGCGTGGGGCGCGAAGCTCCAAGGGCTATCCACCAACGCTGAGCACTGGTCTTGCGCATGCGCGCGCGTGACCACACGCTGTACGCCCAGCTGATCGCGTCCACGGCACCAGCATCAGGGGCGCTCGCAGCGTCGTCGGGCGGATGCCGTGTGCCTGCGCGCTGGCGTGATGCGGCGTGCAACACCAGACTGCTCGCGCGCCACGCGGCACGGTTGCGGCTGAGGTACATGGATGCCGGCGAGGCGAAGGTGACGAAGCGCGCGATCACTGCATCACCCTGTCGGACGCGCGCGCAAACGGTGTTGTCGGTGCGCGACCGGGCGTGGTCGTCGAGCTCCACGTTCCAGTCCGCGGTGGTGCTCGGCTGTGTGGCAATTGTCAGCGCGTCGGCGGCGCCGACTGCATCGCTTTGTGCGGTGCCGGTGCGTACGGCGCCCGGCAGCGCTGTCCACGCAAACGCGTCGGGCTCTGTTCGCGTGCGCGCCAGCACCGCCTTGCCAAGCGCCGCGTCAACACGCTGCAGCATCGAGGGCCGAGCGGCTCCATAGTCCTCAACATGAACTTCGCCCATCTCGCACAGGCCGTGCAGCATCTCCACCACCCATGCGTGGGCCTTGCCTTGGTGCAGCGGCGTTTTGACGACGTAACGCGGCTGAACGCTCAACTGTGCACCAAGCGTATGCGCGCCGTCGGGAGCGACTGACGCTCGAGTGTCAGCAAAGCGATCGACACGCCGAGCCCCATTGCGAAAGTTGGCGAAAACAAAATCTCGTGCGTGAACAAACCGCGAAACATCCACAACATGGTCATCATCAATGGCAACCACCGCGACGGACACAGGCGCATCGCGTTTGTGTGCCGCCAAGGAAACGCAAGGCTGCCAAGCAGCGCCATGAACGCGGCCATCGCAGGAAAACCGCAGCCGCCCGCGACGTACGCAAATACATTGTGCGGTTCGACGCCAGGGGGCGGCACACCGAGCGCGCGACCCAAGCGCATCGGCAGTCGTTGCGGCCCGACGCCGAGCAGGGGATTTTCTGCCGCGATGCGAAAGCTGGTTGTCACAAGCTCTTTGCGGCGCTCATCGGAGTCATTGCTGCCGACGGTTTGATCCATGCGACGCTGCAGCATCACACGAGTGCCCTGCTGCTGCCCGACGTAAAGATAGACCGACGTGGTGGTCACGCCGATGAGCAGCAACGTCCGCAACGACAGGCGACCGCTGAGCAACATCAGCCCGACAAACACAACGCCGATCCACCCTGACCGGTTGGCGCTTGAAAAGACCGCGGCCGTGATCACAAGCATGCTGGCGACGACGATCGGGCGCTGCCACTGCACGAGCATGTTTCGCGTCAACAGCCAACCTGACAACAATAGCGACGGCAGCGCGTACAACGAAAATGAGTTCTTGTTGCCGATACCCTTCATGGCGTTGATGCCACCCATATCGCCCATGCCCTGCCCCTCGCCCAACGCGAGGCCGCGTAGCGAAATGAATGCGATAGCGACCGCGAGGCACACCACCACCAACGTCACTTCCCGTTGGGTGCGCAACAGCACGACGGGCGCCAAGATGGTCAGCATCGCGGCGACGAGTTTAATCGCCTCGGACAGCGCAAACCCAGCAGGCAACAACGCCACCATGAATACCGCCGCAAATGCCGTCGCCGCTGCCACGACGCGGCGTGGGCCGATGCTGAGCTTTGCGACCGTCAGCGGCGCCAGCAGCAAGATCACAAACAGGTACGGGTGCGCTGAGAGCCCGCCGATGTTGGGGCGCAGCGCGGGCAATGCCGACAGCGCTATCGTCAGCGCACCAAACGCTAGCAGCCCTGCCACTGGGCTGACGGGCGCGTCACGCGCTCGCGGCGGCACCGTCGTGCGGACGCTCGCGCCGAGACTGTGTGCGATGGGTCGCGCGACGTTCACGATGCGCCCCACACTGTCTGCGACCAAGACAACGGACGCGCGCGCGCGCGCTCGTAGACCTGTGCCACCGATGACGCCGTCGCCTCGACGCTAAACTGCGCGCACGAGCGCCGACGACCCGCGGCTCCCAAACGCTCACGCAACGTCACGTCGTGTGCCAAAAGTTCGATGGCACGAGCCAACGCGTCCGCGTCACCCGGGGAAAACAGCACGCCGGTGACGCCGTCGTCGACGATCTCTGCGACACCACCACCGCCGGCGCCGATGACCGGCAGCCCGCATGCCATCGCCTCCACAACGACGCGGCCAAACGACTCGACCGCGCATGGGTGCACTAACACGTCGATGTGCTGCATCGCTTGTTGCGGCGTGGCGGCCGCGCCCACAAAATGGACACGCTCAGCAATGCCAAGCTCGGTGATGCGACGCTGCAGTGCGCGGACAAAAGCGTCGTTAGGGATCTCACCGACAACAACGAAGCGCGCGTGTGTGCCAGCGGCCACTCGCGCGATGGCCTCGACGAACAGCGCGTGATTTTTCACTCGCGACGCTAAGCTCGCGACCATCCCGAACGTCACCGCGGTGCCAGCTGCGGTTGGCCGCCGCGGTGAAAACGCATCCACGTCGACGCCATTTTGAATCACAGTCAACTTTGGGCGACCAGGCGCAAGCCACGGTTGCAAACACGCAGCCATCGCGTGGGAGTTTGCAATCACTTCTGAGGCCAGCCTGGCCAGTACGGCACCAAACGGCTTGCCCTCGACGCGCAGGCGAAACGGCTGCGTCGGGCCCACCAACTCGCGCGCGTGCCACACATGCGGTAAGCCAAGACGCAGCGCGCACAACCCGCCCTCCGGCGTCAGCAGGTTGTTGGTGTGGATCAAGTCGGCGCCGAAGCGCCTCGCAGCCTCGACGACATGGTGGCACGAGCCGAGCAACACTCGCGTAGTGGCCAACTGCCTCAGCTCTACCAACGGGCGCTTCCAGGCGGCGGCGCGCACCTTTTGATTCCACCAATATAGCGGCGTGAACACCACGCGCCCGTGCATCGCGTCGTCGAGCGCCTGCCGATGCAGCTTGCTTCCCGCCACATGGCACACGGCCGATGACGTGATGCCGTGTTGCTCGAGCGCGGTCGCGAGCCCGCGCACCGATGCTGCTGCACCGCCTCCCGCGCCGTTGATGACGTGCAGCACATTCACAGTCAGTGATCCCGCAGCTTCTCAAGCAAGTTGTCGTCGGTGGTTGGCACCTCAAGCGACGACACCGTCAAAAACGGCAGCGTCGCGTGTGGCGCAGACACGAGCGTCATCGCAGCAACGGGACACCCGTACGTCACGGTCCCCTCGGGCGCGCCCGCAGCTTTGAGTTGCGCTTGCGTAAGCGCACTGAGGCTCTGATCGCGGATCGACAAGTACAAAATCGAATGCCCCTGTGCAGCCAGCGCCGTCAGCGCTTCGACGGTACGAACGTTGGCTTTCACTTCATCAAAGCGCGGCGCGAAGTGGGCTGAGCCACGCTCAAACACAAAACCATCCAGCGCGACAACGTACGCTCGGCGCGCCAACAGCGCGCGCTTCCATTCGTGCACGGTGCCCCAGTCTTCGTACGCAGTGACCTCGCGCGCCTTAAACGGCGTGCCATCTAGGATCATGGCTGCGATGATGTCCGACAAATAAAGCTCGCGATTCCATGACGCCGCGCCCGCGCTGAGTTGTTGGTACGTGTGCATGAACGCCGGTGGCGACGTGAAGAAATAGCCACCGACAGAAAATAGGTCGGAGATGACGACCTTCTCGCGAATGTTGGTGACTAAGCCCCGATGATCCACCTGCACATAGCTCTTGTTGCGCGGGTTGATGCTGTCGAAGTGGTTGAGCGACTCGACCGAGACGTAGTTGGTCGCTGAATCAACCTCATCAAGCGCGAAACAGTTGTCGGAGTCCTTCACCAAGAAGCTCTCCGTGATGTGGGCTTTGTCAAGCGTCAGGGCAACCGTTTCAGATTGGCTGCGCGTCGGCTCATCATGAATGACAACGTTCAAAGCTCGGCCGAAGGCGCGCTCAAAGCCTCGCGTGACTTGATATTTGTCTTCGTGGTCGCGCAAGATCGCAACGACCACGTCGTCGAGGCTGACGGCCAAACGGGAGATCGCCAATGCCAGCATCGGACGGCCATCGTGCCCTGGCAGCAGATACTTAGGCGGTTGGTTGGGGTAGCGGCTGGAGCGGCCGCAGCAGGGCAAGATCAGTTTCATAAGAGGAATGCCTTAATCGTCGCAGCTGGCGTAGTGCTCGACACGTTGCATAACAAAGGGACGGCGGCTGTCGTCGACGTACGGCAAGATGCGCATGAAGGTGGCGCACAACAACGCTGGGTGGGCGATGCGGTAGCCGGGCGTGAGCGTTTCAGCGGCTTGAAGCAGGCGCGCACTCACATGATGCGTGACGCCGCGCGAGATGCGCGGTTGTTGACGTTGGTACCAGCCACCGTCAAGATCTTGATGGAGCTTTGCGACGTCGAGCCACCAATGCTCAAAAGGCGCGTCGAGCAAGTCGATCGCAAACACGCGCTGGTGCTCGCCGACGATGACGTTTTCAAGCGTGAGGTCGCCGTGACACAGCGTGGGGGAAAGGGCGTCAAACGCGCGCAGGCGTGTCATCTGCCCTAACACGCGCGCAAACAGCGCTTCAGGCAACGCGCACTTGGCTTGCACATCGTGCATGCGGCGCGTCACGGCGCCACACAGCGTGTCGGTTTGTGCCGCCTGCGCAGGCGTGTGGTTCGCAAACTTGAACCAGTCACACAACACCGTTGCAGTCGCTGCCACTTGCTCCATCGCCGCGCGCGCGAAGTGACTGGCGCCGTCAGCGCCTCGCACGAGCGCCATATCAAACCAATAGCGACCCGCGAGCTCGCCCTCCTCAACCACCTCAGGACACGACAACGGTGCGCCCGGCATGAGTGACAGCACCCGTTGGCGGCGCGCCTGTTCTCGCAGGCGACTCGACGCGGCTTCGTCGTGCGCGACTTTGCGTACGAACCACGTGACGTCATCACGCGTGGCCAAAAACACCGAGGCGCCCGAGAGCCCGACGAGCCTGCGCGCCTTGGCGACGTCGGTGAACGCGGCATCCATCAGGTGGTCGCCCCGTGTGCTTTGCGCACGTCAAACCACTGCATGCCCGCAGCTTGCGCCGCCTTGATGCCGTCATCGGTGTCCTCGAACACCAAACACTCAGCAGGCCTCACGTCGATGCGCTGTGCTGCCAACAAGAACAAATCCGGCGCAGGCTTTCCGCGCGTCACATCTTCGCCCGTGAGGATGACTTTGAAGTGCTGGTGCCACCCCAGGCGCGTGAGCATGATGTCAATGCCGGGCCGTGAGCCCGATGACGCGAGCGCGACCGGCATGTGGGCCGCGAACACCGGCAACAGCTTGGCGGTTTGTAGCGGGCTTAGCGTGTGCGTCTCGAGCAGCTCCGCGAGCTGTTGCTTCTTTTGTGCGTGCAGCTCGTCGACGCTTACGGTGGTGTGTTGATCGTTCACGAATCGTGGAATCGTTTCCTTTGCGCTGCCACCGACGTGGGCAAAGAAGTGCGCGCGCGTCAGCACCAACTGATGGCGCGCAAATACCAATCGGTAGGCCTCGTAGTGCAGTGGCATGGTGTCGACGAGCGTGCCGTCAAAGTCGAAGATCGCGCCCTTCATGCCGCGCCCACCACGTTGCCGATCTCGCGCCGGTCGATCATCGCGCGCGCCCACATCTCAAGCGTGAACAAGTTCCACAGCACCGGATACGCGAGCGCACGCTCGCCGCGATGGTAGCGCGCGACGATTGCGTCCACGCCGGCTGGGTTGAGCCAACCGCGACGACGCACGCTGTCGGTGCTGAGTGCTTCGCGCCACTGCGGTGCAAGGCCACCGTGCATCCAGCGCGCAAAGGGCAAATCGAAGCCGCGCTTAGGACGGCTGCCGAAGTCTGCCGGCAGCAGATCTTTGGTCGCCTCCAACAACACGCGCTTGGCGCCTGAGCTTTGGTAGCTGGTGCGGTCAGCGCCTGTCAGTTTGTGCGCATCACTACAGTCGCGCGCGAACGCCATCAGCTCGACGTCGACAAACGGCACGCGCAATTCCAGCGAATGCGCCATGCTGGTGGCATCGGAATCGATCAGCAGCTGCGACCCCATGAACACGCGTGTGTCGAGCAAGCACGCTTTGCCGACGACGGTTTCGTCTGCGAGCACGTGCCCCGCCGCGCGCATCACGTTGTCGATGCGCTGCACGCCGTTTGACGCCCGGCCGAGCAACGTCGCCACCAACGTGTCAGGCATGGTGGTGTGCGCCGCGGCCCAGATCGACAACGGTGAGGTGCGTGAAGCGACCCGCGCCAGCAGCTCGCGCGACTGTTCCGTCGGTGCCACGCGCGCAAGCGGTGCCGCCGCACGCGCCAACCGCGCACGCGCCTGGCCAAGCACCGTGCGCGCCGCGTGCATCCGACTGACGACGGGATAGCCCGCGAATAGCTCATCGCCACCGACACCTGACAGCACGCCTTTAACGTCGTGGGCTGCGGCGCGTGCCACGAGCCAGGTGTTAAATCCGTCCGTTGACGGTTGGTCGATCGCGGCGGTGAAAGCGCCAAACGCCGACACCGCATCCGCATCGGAGACGGCGACGTCGGTGTGGCTGGTGCCGAAGTGTTGCGCCATCGCGCGTGCCTGCTGCGCTTCGCCGATCTCAGGCGCATCCGAAAAGCTCAGCGCGTACGTGCGCAGGGGGCTGACGTGTTGCCGCATCAATCCCACGATCGCTGAACTATCGACACCACCGCTCAAAAACGCGCCGACCGGTGCATCTGCCAGGGCGTGCAGCCGAATGCTCTGTGCGAGCGCGTGTTTGAGTCGCTCCGCCGCGTCTGCGAGTGATTCGCGCGCAGCGACGGCTGGCGCGGTGGCGCGCGGGATGGTGTAAAAGCTGCGCTCGGTGCGTGTGCCGTCGCGGGCGATCTCAAGCGACGTGCCAGGCTCGAGCATGCGCGCGCCCGCAAAGAACGTCGTGGGCTGCAGCACGCGCCCGAAGCTCAAATAGTCTGTCAGCGCGCGCGGATCGGGATCCGGTGAAACCAGCCCCGCACGCAACAGGGCACGCAGTTCGCTGGCAAACGCGAGCGCATTTTGGGGGCGGTCAACGACGTACAACGGCTTCACGCCCAGCGCGTCGCGGGCGAGCACGATCCGTGGCGGTGCATCTTTGGAGCCGCCACGCCAGTCAAACACCGCAAGCCCGAACATGCCGC
Source organism: Deltaproteobacteria bacterium (assembly GCA_043744135.1). Classification (GTDB taxonomy): domain Bacteria; phylum Myxococcota; class UBA727; order UBA727; family VGSZ01; genus JAYTVG01. Next base: position 7,668 of record JAYTVG010000970.1, read on the forward strand.
GCACCTTGGCGAAGCACGCGGTGTCGTGCTCTTCAAACAACTTGAGCACCACTTCGGTATCAGACATCGAACCAAACGCGTGACCTTTGGCGACCAGTAGCGCGCGTTGTTTGCGCCAATTGTACATCTCGCCGTTGAACACGATCGCGACGTCGCGGGCGGCGTTGTAGATCGGTTGCTGTCCATGCGGGGAGAGGTCGACGAGGGCCAAGCGCACCATGCCGGCCGCACCACCGGCAAACGACAGCACGCCCTGCCCGTCTGGGCCGCGGTGCGCCATCGCGCGCAGCATGACGTCGACGCGGCGCTTGGCGTCGTCGGGCGCTACCCCACACACGCCGGCGATACCGCACATCTACACGCTGCCCAACTGCGCGAGCGCGGTGACGCTGCCGCCGGCTTGCGCGCTGATTCCTAAGATCGCGCGACCCTCTTTGTAAAACGCGTTGTGCGCGGCGAGTTGCGCCGGCGCGTCAAACCCCTCGACGCGGCCATCGTTCAAAATGAGGACGCGATCGCAGTTTTCGATGGTGGACAAGCGGTGGGCGATGATGATCAAGGTGGCGTGCCGACGCACGGTCTCAAGTGTGCGCTGAATCGCCTGTTCGGAGATGGCATCGAGCGCACTGGTGGGCTCGTCGAGCACGATGAGGTCGGGCTTTGTCACCAGTGCGCGCGCGATACACACGCGCTGGCGCTGGCCAACCGACAGCTCCGCACCGCGCTCGCCGATGACCGTGGCGTAGCCTTGCGCAAATCCCATCACCACGTCGTGCATTGATGCCGCTTTGCACGCGGCGTGAATGTCGTCGTCACTGATGCCGCTGCGAAAAAAGCGCACGTTGTCGGCCACCGAGCCCGCGATCAACAACGGCTCTTGCGGCACAAACGCCACGCGCTTGGCCCACGCCGCGCGCGACGCGTCCGCGAGACGCATGCCGTTAACGAGCACGGCGCCGGCGGTGGGCGCGTACAAGCCCAAAAACAACTTCGTGAGCGTCGATTTGCCCGAGCCCGACGGACCCGCAACACCGATCATCTCGCCTGCACGCACAGTGAAAGTGACGTCGTGCAGCACACTGGGGGCATCCACGCGATAGCGAAACGTCACCTGCGACAGCGCGATTGTGTTGAGCCGACCGGGGTCCAAGCTCCCCGAGACCTTGTGGGCGCCTTCGGACGCGGCTTGAAACGCCAACAACTGCTCGAGGTAAACGGTCTTGCCGACGACGTGGTGATAGACCGACTGAAGACCTGCCGTGTACGACGTGATGCGTAACAAAATAACCACGACGGTGCCAAGCACCTCCACCCGCGTGCCGCCCTGCGTCGCCACCAGCGTCAACACCGAAAAGCCGATGAGCAGCACGATGTTGTTGTACACGGGCGCGAGCAACCGCCCCGCGAACAGCGCGATGCGGTGCTTCACGCGCGTGTGCTCGACCACCGCTGCGACGCGAGCCTCAACTGCCTCGCGCACGTCAAACACTTCAATCTCTTTCGCGAGATGTACCGCTTCTGTGACGCGGTCGGCGTAGATCAAGTTGATGTCGGCATCTTCACGATCCAAGCGGCGCGCGAACAAGCTGAGCGGGCGCAACGCCAAAAACAGCACGACGCCACTGACGCCGGCACCGAGCGCCAACACCGGCGACAACACTAACGCCGAAGTCAACATCACGATGATGTTGGAGATGTTGACGATTCCGCTTGTGAGTGACTGCAACAGGTGCATGGTGCGGTCGACGTTGGTCGTGAGTAGCGTTTGAAATTCAGACGCTTTCGTCACGCTCTTTTGTTCCCAACTTGAGCGCACAAAAGCGACGAACAGTGCGTTGCGCTTGGCGCTCATGAAACTGGTCGCGACGCGCGCGTCACCCGCCGCCGACAGTGCCTGGAGCAAAAAGCGCGCAACCACGCAACCGACGCCGGCGACCGCGAGCCACCCCGACGTGAGCGTGACGTCGCCGAACACCTTGACGCTGCCGCTCCAGCTGACCTTGCCGTCTGCGATCAAACGCGCGAGCACGACCAACAGGCCGATCGCCGCCACCTCGAGCAGCGCAGCGACGCTCGCCACCAAAGCCAGCGCGACGATCTGCCAGGCCCACGGCGCAAAGCCGCGCCGCAGCGTTGACAGCATCCGCCAGCGATTCATGCGCGCTTCCGCATCGTGGCAAGCGCGGGCTTGAGCATGCGGACCACGGCGTTTGCATAGTTCGCGTCGTGTTGTTGCTGCGTAATCTTGCTCCACTCGACAAATTCGATCGAGTAGATGAGCTGCTCGGTGTGCGTCGTGCGCATCGCTCGCTCGTACCGACGCAACAGCTCGAGGTCGACGGTGAGGCGCTGAGATTCGATGTCGCCGATCGCGACTTTGACACTTTCGAGACCATCCAAGTGTCGCACTCCGGGTGCGCGCAGATACCAAGGGTGGCCAAACACCAGCGCAGGCTTTTTGAGCTGTAGGCCTTCCCACCCGGTGGTGCCCGAGATGGTGGCGACGGCACGGCAGTGTTGTGTGTAGGTCGCGCCCGGTGTTTCCAGTGGCGCGCACACCACATGCGAAATCTCACGCAGCCGTTGGTAGAAGTCTGCGCCACGGCCCTTGGGCATGAGGTATTTGTGGTTGAACTGGTTGGGATGCTCGCGCACCACCAGCGTCCATCCCGGTGGCAATCCTGCGGCGATGGTGCGGATGACGTGCAGCGAATCGTTAAACGCACCACCGAGCGGCAGCGTGCCTTCCTCTGGCACCGTGTGCATGGGGAAGTAGACAAAGGGAGCGGCCAAATCGATGTCACGCACCAAGGCATCGTATTGCTCAAGTGCACGTCGACACGCGAGCCGCCCCGTGAAGTGTTGCCATCGCACTTTCATCAGCGTTGGCGCGGGATCGTCTAAAAACCACGGCTGTGGCGATATGCGCCCGAGCACGCGCTTGCCGATCAGCGCCCGCGTCACGCCGCGTCGCGACAGCTTGCCGCGAATCTCTTGCACATTCATGGCTTGCTGATTGAGCGCTTCGTTAGAGGGTGTGCGAAAGCTGGTGGTTCCGTCGGAAGGCGCTGCGTCTGCCAGCTCTTGCGCGGACGGGCCCGGCACGTCAAAAACTCCGCGCGTCGGCATCACCCGATGCTCAAGATACGTACCGCGAAACAACACGACGCCCAGGCCGCTGGTGCGCGCGAGTTCACAAGCGAGCATGTCGAAACCGAACTGCGGCACGCCGCTGGACAGCACCACCGCGTCGGGCTTGAGCGCATCAATGAAGCTGCGCCACAACCCCACCATTTGAATGTAGCGCTGACGCAAATCGTACACGCTGCGTCCGTCGACATTCATGCGGTCAAGCATCTGCACGATCCATGACTCTACGGGAGCGAGCGCCTCGAGATCGGCGCGCGTCGCGGGTGCTACGGCGAAGGGCAACTGCGCGGGAACTTGACCGAAACGCGCCTCGGTAGAAAACAGCTGCACGCAGTCGCTATCGAGCACTTGGGCGTAGACCTCTTTGCAGCCCGCGCCACGCGTCGTGCACAGCGCAATATCGACGCCGCACTCGCGCAAGGTTTGCACGCTGCCCACGG
>JAYTVG010000971.1:0-3265 GCA_043744135.1 Deltaproteobacteria bacterium
GTCGCACGCCAACAACAGCTCGCGCAGATCTCTGCGCAGATGGACGATGCGGACGCGCGCCTTGACGTCATGGTCGGGCAGGCGCTGTTTAAAAATCACCCGTACGTGAACCGTCCTGAGGGCACCGCCGACAGCGTCAAAAAGCTCGACGCCAAGATGCTCGCCCCACACCTGGCTTCGTTGCGCGAAACGTCACGCCTGCTGTTGGTGGTGGTTGGCGATATCGATCCTGCGCGCGTCATCGCGGCCGCTCGCAGCGCGTTTGAAAAGACCCCGCGCGGCACGTGGAAGCCCACTGCCATCCCAAAGCCCGTCTTTGCGGCCGCCACTCTCGTCACCGAGAAGCGCGACGTGCCGACCAACTACATCCAAGCGATGGGCGCGGGACCGATGATCGGGTCGCCGGAGTACGCGGCAGCCCTGGCGATGAATACGTATCTTTGGGAGAAATTGTTTGAAGAGGTGCGCACCAAACGCAATCTGTCGTACGCGCCCGGCGTGCGCGTCGACAGCTCGGAGGCCGGCATGTACGTGGGCATCTACGTCACCGCCGTCGACCCCAACACCACGCTGCCGGTGATGACGGACGTCTTGAAGCGAGCCGCTAGCACACCGCTGACGGCGGACGAGCTCGCTGCCACCAAGGCACAGTCGCGCACCAAGATGTTGGCGAACAATGAGACCACCGACGCCCAGGCATCCTCGCTCGCGTACGGTGTGTTGCTCAGCGGCGATTGGCGCATGCAGCAGCGCGCCGTGAAGGACATCGCGGCATTGAGCGCGGCAGATTTGCAGGGGTACGCGAAGAAGTACTTCGGCAAGTTGCAGGTCGTGCTGCTCGGCGACCCGACAAAGCTCGACCCGAAAATCGCCACGGCGTTTTAGCGCGCTGGCACCGGCGGTGCGGGGGCCCGCCGCACCGCGGGTGTCAGTGAGCGATCAGTGCACGCAACTGCTCGCTCACTTGACGTCGCGGCCTGCCCGCCACCAGCTACCGCGTGTTGAGCCGCAAGGGGCGTCATGCGCCGCGCACAGCGCAGGTGTTGGCTGCGTTGTTTGCGGGCGCGTGATCGCGGCGCGGTTGTGCGCGACGTCGGTGCGATGCCAGGCGCGCACTTCATGCACGACCCGTGTGCGCTCCAAAAGTGCGATCATCCACCACCCCAGATCGACGTCGTGGGCGCGCATCGCCATTCGTGCCGAGGCGGGATGCGCGTGGTGGTTGTTGTGAAAGCCCTCGCCGAACGACAGCGCGGCCAACAGCCAATTGTTGGTGCCGCTCTCGGTCGCACCAATAACCACGAAGCGCCGTTCGCCAAAGCGGTGCGCGACGTAGCCGACGGCCCAGTGACCAAGCACGCCTGCGGCGATGCGCGCGCACACGCAGACCGCGACCGCATCGGCGCCGCCGACGCACAACGTCACCAGCGCAAACGCGAGCAGGTGCAGCGGCCACGTCGCCTCCAAAAAGCGCAGCCACGGATCGCTCATCACATCGACAGGCAGGCGCGCATCTGCGCGATCGTCGCGCGCCTCAAAGCGCAGATGCAGGTTCCACACAGCGTCGCGCAACATGCTGTGGCGGTACGCGAAGTAGCGCGGGCACTGCTGTTGGTTTTGCCAATAGTCCCGCACCGCGTGCAGGCGCGCCCAACTCAACGGGCCGCCCAAGCCGCTGAGCACGAACAAATACGCGAGAGCGCCCCGCACCAGCGCGTGCGTCTTGTATGTGCGGTGGATGATGCCGCGGTGCAATCCGACCGAGTGTCCTAAGCACAGCGTCGCAAACGTCAACAGCAGCGAAGCGACCGTCAGCGTGGGCGTCAGCACGCGCGGGGCGACCACAACACCGGGCCCCACCATCGCCCACAGCCACAGCGACTTGCCGAGGTCAAACGACACTGTCCCCACCGACGCCGGCACGAGTTCACCACGGCCGACGCGCACCGCGACCAAGGGTTCACGCTCACGCATCGCTTGCTCCTGCTTTGGGCGCGGTTGGCGGCATTAACGCGTCAGCGATGAGCGCGTCGAGGTTGCGCACGAGCGCACGCACCGGCGGCAGGCGCAGCGCGAGCGCACCCATCGGCAACGCGCCCCCGATGAGCGCGACAAGTTTTTTTGTGGCGCGCTGCTGCGGGCTGCGGTCGAGCAGCCACCACAGCACAACCGCGAGGTGCACGAGATATAAGCTGCGCCCGAGCGCCTCCGCGTCTGCACGGGGTGGCGTGTCTGTCGCGCCCACCACAGCGACGACAAACGCCGACTGCACGCGATCGCGCGACATCGCGGTGGTGGGCGAAAACAAGCCCTCGTCGTGGCCGTCTACCAAGATCGGCACCAACGCCGACAACACCGCACGGTGCGGCGCGAGCACGGCCAGTGATGCACGCATGTGAGCGACGAAGCGCTGCCGCCACGGTCCTGGCTCGATTGCGCGCGCGTCCATCTCAAATTGAAGGGACAGCCTGTCGTATAGGTTGAGGACCACCGCGCGCTTGCTTGGGAAGTACCGGTACAACAGCCCCACGCTCACGTCTGCGTGTGCGGCGATCTGGCGCAACGTGGTGGCCTCATAGCCGTGGCGCGTAAACAGTTTGAGCGCGGTGTCGTAAAGCGCGCGCCGTGTCGCGTCGCCTTGCGGCGTGCGGCCGGCCGGCCGTCCACGTCGACGGGGCGGCGCCGCGGAGGCATCGCGAGGCGCGCGGGTGGTTGGCAAAACAGCGCGGGAGGCGGCCGGTTTTGTCGAGCGCGCCGCCGATTTCTTTCCCCTAATCATGTTCACGGATATTGATCATTGCGACGTCAACTGCAATGCATCAGGGATGAAGATCGTCATGCCTGGCGGCACGGGACAGATCGGGTGTTGTCTCACACGTCACCTCACGGCTGCGGGTCACACCGTCGTGGTGCTGAGCAGGCGCGATGGCGAGGGTGGCGGCGGTGCGCGTACGGTGCCGTGGGACGGCGCAACGCTCGGCGCTTGGGCAGCCGAGGTAGACGGCGCTGACGTGGTCATCAACCTCGCGGGGCGCAGCGTGAACTGTCGCTACACGCCGGACAACTTGCGCGCGATGATGAACTCGCGCGTCGATTCCACGCGCGTCGTCGGTGCTGCCATCGCGCGCGCGGCCTCGCCACCTCGCGTGTGGCTACAAATGAGCACGGCGACGCTGTACGCGCACCGGTTTGACGCCGCCAACGACGAGGACACCGGACGCATCGGCGGCGACGAGCCCGACACGCCAGCGTACTGGCGGCGCAG
>JAYTVG010000972.1:0-11214 GCA_043744135.1 Deltaproteobacteria bacterium
CGCCAGTTCGAACCCTGGCTTTCCCGATGGCCACTGCGTGCGCACGTCGTCGGCAGCGGTCACCACAAACAACTCAAACGCCAAGCGCTGCACGATAAAGCCGCGCAGCGCCGCGGCGAGCGCATCGTGCTCCCCCCACAGCGGCAACGCGACCATGTGTGCGCGCGCGCGCCACGCCAGCGGCAACACGGCAAACAACAGCGCGCGCAACACCGCAGGGTCGTCGTCAACGATCGACAGGTTCGTTAGGTACAGCGTGCGAAACGACGCGCCGACGTCGGGCAGCGCAGGGCAGTCCCACAGCGCGCTCGCCAGCCGCACCGCCGCGCGCTGCCACCGCGCCGCACCGCCGTAGCGCACCACGGCGTAGCGCTTGAGCTCCGACGGATCCCACGCCGTACAGACGCCGACGATGGTGTTGTCGCGCACGGCGACGAAGGTGGCGTCGAGCGAAAAGCCGGGCCAGTGCGCCAAGCGATGCTCGAGCTCGCCGTCGTCAAAGCGATAGCCAAACGGGCGCGCGCGGTGGTCGTTGTGCAAAAACGCCGCGACCTGTGCCACGTCGTCGACGGTGGCGGTGCGTACCGTGATGCCCGGCACCGTGCGCGTTCGCGGCGCAAACAGCATCGGCAGCGACGCCATCACGTACGAGGTGAGGTGGTGGTAGCGCGGCAGCGCACGTTTTTGCGCGCGCGGTTTAGTGAGCGACGCCATCGCCATGGCGTTGTCTTTGAGGATCGCTGTCAAGTACGCGCGGCAGCCGGTGCGCGCGCTCACCTCCGCAAGCGCACGCGCATAAACGCCGGGGAACGCAGCGCGCTGTCGACGTCCGACGCCGCGGCTGCGCAGGTCGCCCACGTACCCCACGGTGCCGGCAGCGCCGTCCACGTAGCCGGTGCGCGTCAAAAACGCCCCCATCGCTGCAAAGCCATCAGCGTCGTAAAAAAGCACATCGTGGCTGCCGCGCTGCGCACGATAGAGCGCAAAAAAATTGGGGTCACGCTGCGTGGCCAATGCCAAACCCGCTTGCATCGGCACGTCGCGCAGCAGCTGAAGCAGCGCAGCGTTATCCGACGGCTGCGCCCAGCGCGTCTGCTGCCAGCGCGCGCGGACCAGGGAATCGAGGTCCACCTTCACCGCGCTTGGCTAGCACAACACGACAACTCTCCCTATGCAGCACGGGCGTCGCTGCTAACCTCGCGTGCATGCCATCCGATTCAGCCGGCACCCCACGCCACCCTTTGAGCGCGCTGCGCGACGCGATCACGCAAGGCTGGGAGCTGCCGACGCGCCGCGACCCGCGCTGGCCGTTTGCGTTTTTGCTCACGCTGTATTGCGTGCTGGGCTTCATGTTCTTTGGCTTTAACCGCACGCCTGGACAAATGCTGTTCATCATGGCGTCAGGTGCGGTCCTCGACGTCGTGCTGGGCGTGGTGGTGCATCAAAAAAAGCGCCTCCCCTTGTCGGCGTGGATCTCGTGCGCGTCGCTTGCGATCTTGCTCAACTACAGCAAACACAGCGTGGTGTTATTTTTGCCGGTGCTGCTGGCTATCGGCAGCAAGTACGTGCTGACGCTCAATGGCAAACACGTCTTCAACCCGTCGATGTTCGGCGTCGCGGTCTCGCTGCTGGTAGGCCACGAGCTCATCACCGCGGCGCCCGCGTACCAATGGGCGGGCTCGAGTTTGACGGTGACGTTTTTTTTGATCACGGCCGCGGCCATGTTGTTTTTGTGGCGCATCGATCGCATGTGGTTGGTGGCGAGTTTTTTGTGCTGCTACCTGGCCAACACCGCGATCCGCGCGTGGGTGATGCGCCACCATCTTCCGCCGGAGATGCTGTTCATCGGAACCTTCACGACGCCGCCGTTTTTTTTGTTCACGCTGTATATGATCACCGACCCGCAGACGTCGCCTAAGACGCGCGGGATGCAGCTGTTCATCGGCTTCGCGATCGCAGCCGTGGACCTGGTGCTGCACACCAAAGAAAGTGTCTACACGTTTTTTTATGCCGCGCTCATCGTCGGTACGGTGCGGTTCTTCATCGGTCATGGCCGCAAGCTGTGGTCGCTTGCACCGCAGGCCTACGTGCGCGGCGAATTCGATCGCGTCCGCCTGCGCGGTGTCATCGCCACTGCGGCAATTGCGATCGCTTACGCCGGCGTCGCGTTCGCAGCAACGTTCAACCACGCCGAGCCGCAGACCGTGTTTACCTACGCGCGCAGCTCCGCCGCCGACGCGGGACTCGGCACACGCATGAGCGACGTGTTGACGCAGGTCGATCCGCGCGTAGCTCACATCGCAAAGTGGATCTTATCCGTCGGTGACGCGGTGGCCGCGGGCGACATCGACAACGACGGCGACACCGATATCTTTTTGTCAAACCCGCTCAAAGACCCTGACGCGCGGGCACGTGTCTATCTCAACGACACCGTCGCTGGCGGAGCGCTGACGTTTCACGCGATGCGCTTCAGCGCGCTGCAAGATCGCTTCGGCACCATCGATGCGCCGCGCACCGCAGGTTTGGTGTCGGGCGGTACCTTCGCGGACCTCGATGGTGATGGCGACGAAGACTTGTTGGTCGCCGTCGGCTTTGGGCGCAGCCGCATCTTACAAAACACCCTCATCCCAACCGGTGTGCTCGACTTTGTCGACGTCACGGACGAGGTTGGATTTCACGAACACACCGTCAGCCTCCAGATGGTGCCGTTTGACATGGACAACGACGGTGACCTCGATCTGATGGTGCTCAATGCCACGTCGCCGCTGCTCACCGACTACCAGCCCCCGCGCGAGCTCAACATCTTTGACCTGCCGCCCGCGCAATACGACGGAGATAGGCGGATGTTGCGTTTCATGCACAATGGCTGGCACGACGCTGACAACGGGGGCGGCCAGGTGTTTTACGAAAATGTCCTGCACGATGGCGCGTTGAAGTTCGTGAAGAAGTCGGTCGGCCTTGAGCAGCGGCGCTGGTCGTTGGCGGCGACGGTCGTCGACTTCAACCACGACGGCTTCAGTGATGTCTACGTCGCCAATGACTTCGGGCCCGACGAGCTACTGCTCAATGTCCGCGGTCAACACTTCAATCACGTCATCGGCCGCATGTTTAACGACGTCGGCAAAGACACGTACAAGGGCATGAACGCCAGCGCTGCTGATTTTGATCGCAACGGTTTCATCGACGTCACAGTGTCAAACGTGCACCACGCGCTGCAGGCGGAGGGATCGATCTTGTGGATGGTGTCGGCGTCAAACGACGCGTTCGTGCCGCGCTTCAGCGATGAGGCCACCACGCGCGGCGCCCTCAACGAGCATCGCTTCGGCTGGGGCGCGCAAACCGGCGACATCAACAACGACGGATGGACCGACATCGTGCAGTGTAACGGCATGGTGGACGACCGGCTCGACCACGCCATCGACGACGGCCCTTGGTATTGGCGCAACCGCAAAGACTATTGGTACGTCAATCACAAGCTCATGCAGTCGGGCCCTGACGTTCATACTTACGCCGATATGTGGGGCGATATTCGCGGCCGCACGATTTACCCAAATGAAGCGCGCCGCGCCTATCTCAATCAGGGAGCGCATGGTGCACCCGGCTATTTTGTCGACGTGGCGCCTGAGATCGCCATCGCGGATCCCGACAACTCGCGCGGCGTGTTGCTGTCGGACCTTGACGCCGACGGTGACTTGGACGCGCTCATCACCAACCAGCACGGCGAGATCGGTGTGTATCAAAACCAGCTGCGTGCTGGTGGCGCAACGCCCAGCGACGCGCACTTCGTGTCGGTGCAGTTGCTCGGCGACGCCCCCAACACGGACGGCCTCGGCGCCGTCGTCACGGTGCGCTACACAGACGCCGGCTCGACGCAAACGCAACTGCAAACGCGACAAGCCATCGGTGGATTCGCGAGCCAAAATGACCCGCGCCTGCATTTTGGTGTTGGAGCGTACGCCGGCACCGTTGACGTCGAAGTGCAGTGGCCGCGTGGCAATAAAAGCGGCGGCACATTTCCGGTCGATGCGCGCGTGCAGGTGCGGGAATCGCCTGACGCGCATGCACAAGCACGGGCGGTGCCGTGACCCGGCTGACGGCGCTTGCCATCTTAGCGGTCGCAGCATTGTTGCTCGCGCGCTTTGGCGTGGGCTTTTACCGTCGACAAAACAGCGGCGCGCTCGGCGGCAAAATTTCGCGCGCGAAAGCGTACTGGTTGCCATTCGCGCTTTGGTTTTGGTTTGTGTTGTGCCCAGTGGTCGCTGCGTCACCGGGTGTGGCGCCGGTTTGGCGGTTGGCGCTCGGCGGTTTCGGCGCCTTCATGTGGCTGCGCGGCGCAGTGGAGCTGGTGATGTTGTACGTGACCAAAAACTGGCGGCCGCCGCTCGGAATTGGCCACGATATTTTGTGTATCGCGCTGCTCGTCGGTGTCCCTGTCGTGCACCACGACATGCTCGTGAACCTCGACGCGCTCAACCTATGGGTAGGTGCGCTGCTGGTGCTCGCGATAGCCTCGCTCTGCGTGGAGATCCATCACGCGTGGAGCTTTTACGTCGCAGTGCGCGGCATGACGACGGGCGACGATGGCGTGTGGTTCGCCGACGAGCTCGACGCACGCTTCGCCCGCATCAACCGCACGACGTTGCGTTTCAACGTTGTCTTCACCATTGCGTTGGTGGCGTTTGTAGTGCGCTTTTTTGTAGTCGCGGAGATGCCGTGGCCGCCTTAAGGCACAGCGTGGTCGCGCGCGCACAGCTCAGCGCGGTCGATCGCGGGCGCATGTTGGCGCTCATGCAGCTGTGCTACGATGACGTCGACGCACAACGGTTCAGTGCCGACCTCGACAACAAGCACTACGTCATTGTGGTGCACGATTCGGGCGGTGCGCTGTGCGGATTTTCAACGGTACGCATGACGCGCGAGCTGCTCGACGGCCGCCCCGTGCAAATGATGTTTTCCGGCGACACCGTCTTGCATCCCGACCACTGGGGCTCAAAAATCATGCAACGCGGCTTTGTGCGCTTCGTGCTGCGCGCAAAGATGCGCGCGCCGACGCTGCCGCTGTATTGGTTGTTGTTGTCCAAGGGCTACCGCACCTATCTGTTGCTCGCCAACAACTTCCCGACGGCGCTGCCGCGTCACGATCAGTCGCCACCACCTGCGCTTGTTGAGCTGCGCGATCGCGTGGCGTTCGCGTGGTGGGGCAGCCAATACGACGCCAGTGCGCAGGTGTTGCGTTACCAAGGCGCCCACGACCGCGTCAAACAGGGTGTCGCGCCGATCGATGCGCAGCTCATGGCGCACCCAGACATTGGTTTTTTCGCGCGCATGAACCCGCACCATGCACGCGGAGACGAGCTCGTATGTTTGGCGTTGATAGACGTGTGGCTGCCCGCGCGCTTTTTCGTCAAGCAGCTGCGACGCTGGCTGGCATGGCGCGGTGCGCAATCACGCGGCGTGCAAGCGTGAGCTTCGCGCGGTCAATCACGACATCGATTGCAACCTCAGTGCCGACGCGCGCAGTCACGGTAGCGCTCGCCGCAGCACTTGCGCCCGCGGCGCGGCGCTTTTCGCAAGCGCTCGCCGATCCCAAGCGCAGCCAAACGCGTGCCCTCGTGCGGATCGTCCGTGAGCTCAAAGACGCGCCGCGCCACCGCGCTATCGCGCGTGTACGCACGCTTAAGGAATTGCAGGTGTGCGCGCCGATCACGCACTATGGCGACTACGCGCGCGACCTCGAGGCCGGCACCAAGTTTGGGCGTGCACCGTGGCTGCGCTTTGAGCACAGCGGCGGATCGTCAGGCGCACAGAAGTGGATCGGTGTGACGCGGCCGTTTTTGCGCGAGCTGCAAGCGGCGCTCGCGCCGTGGCTGTTTGATCTGTACACGCGCGTCGCCGGGGTGGCAGACGGCTGCGCGTATTGGTCGATCTCGCCGCTCGCGCAGCACGCACGCGGCCAGCATGCCGGCGTGCCCGTCGGTGGCGACGACGCAAGCTACTTCCCAGCACCGGTGCGCGCTGTGCTGTCACGCGTGCTAGCGGCTCCCGCAGAACTCGCGCTGTTTCACGACGTCACCGAGTGCCGCTACGCCACGGTGCTCGCCTTGCTGCAGCGCGCAGACCTCGCCATGATCTCGGTGTGGAGCCCGACATTTCTGCGCCTCATGCTCGACACAGTTCACGCACAACGTGAGCAACTCGCGCGCGACCTCCACGACGGCACGTGCACGGTGGCGGACCCGGCAGCTGTGCGCATCGCGGTGAAAGCCAACAAAGCGCGCGCGCGGCTGCTCACCCGCAACCACGAGCTTGACGTGCTGCTCGGCGCGTTGTGGCCAAAGCTCGCGCTGGTGTCGATGTGGACCGAGGGGGCGTCGGGTGCCTTCGTTGACGACGTCATGCGGCACCTGCCGGGCGTAGCGCTGCAGCCCAAAGGACTTATCGCGAGCGAAGGCGTGGTGACGGTGCCGTGGCGCGGCCACAACACGCTGGCGGTCAGCAGCCACGTCTTTGAATTTCAGGAGGAGAGCAAAGACACGGTGCCACTGTTTGCGCACGAGATCGAGCGTGACCGCGTGTATCGCGTGTTGTTGACGACGAGCGCTGGCCTTGTCCGCTACCAACTCGGCGATCGCGTTAGCGTCACCGGCGCGCAAGGTGCGACGCCGACGCTGCGCTTCATCGGCCGCGCTGATATCGTGAGCGATCTCGTCGGCGAGAAGCTATCGCTGCAGTTTGTCGAAGCCGTGCTCAAAGCCGCGCACCTGCGAGGCTTCGCCATGCTCACCCCGCGCCAAGATCGAAAGGGTTACGTGCTGTTTGTCGACGCTGACTCCTCGATGTCTGCCGCCGCCGCCGCCGCGCGTGTGGAGCAAGCCCTGTGCGCGGGTCATCCCTACCGGTACGCACGGGCGCTGGGGCAGCTCGACTCGATGCGCTGCGTCGCGGTGCACGCGCCTGAGCGCTGGTATGAGCAACGCTGCGTGCAGCGAGGCCAGCGCGCCGGCGACGTCAAGCCGATGGCGCTGCGCCTCGAACTCGACTGGGACACGCAAGCGCACCACCAAGGAACAACGCCATGAGTCCACACGAGGCCCACGCGCAACCGCCCGACCCCGCCCACGACGCGGCCTGCGACGCCGATTGGAACCGTTGCGGTGCGTTGCGGGACTTTTGGTACGTCGCATGTCTCAGCCGCGAGCTCGGCGCTCGTGACGTCGTTTCACGGACGATCCTCGGCACGCCGCTAGTGTTGTTTCGCGACGGTGACGGTAAGGCCCGCGTGTTGCGTGATCGCTGCTTGCATCGCGGCACCCCCCTGTCCGCCGGCCGCGTCATCAACGGCACACTCGCATGCCCATACCATGGCTGGATGTACAACGGCGACGGCGCGTGCGTGCACATCCCGTCGCTCGGTGACGCGCAACGCGGCGCTACGCTGAGCGCAGCCGAGCACGCCACACACGGGCTGCAGTTGGCACCCGCAGACGTCGGCTGTATCGACAGCTTCGACGTGCGCGAACAGCATGGATTGGTCTACGTTTTACTCGGCGCTAAAGCGCGCAGTGCGCCGTTTGTCATTCCCTATCACGACGACGCGAGATGGACAGTTTACTTTATGGTGACACCGTTTCAAAACGGCGTGACCAACCTGGTCGAAAATTTCATGGACGTGCCGCACACGGTGTTTGTCCACTCGGGGTGGTTTCGCAGCCAGACCAAAAAGCGCGTCCCCGCCACTGTGCAGCTGAGCAACAACAGCGTGCTCGTCAGCTATGCGCAGGAGCGCGACCGTATCTCGGGGTTGGGCGCAATCTTAAACCCCACTGGGCGCGAGGCGATGCTGCACACCGATAAATACTATGCACCAAATGTGACAAGGGTCGACTATACATTCGGTGAAAAATCTGGCTTTGTCATCACATCGCAGTGCACACCGATTACTGCATTCGAGTCGTTGGTGTACACGGCGATCAGCATACGTCTGCCATTTGACGTCGCCGGCCGGCCGCTCGGACGCGCGCTTGAGCCACTCATCCACTGGTATACCCGGCGTGTGATTGAACAAGATGTGCGCATCATGAAGCGTCAGCGTGACGGCTGGTGCGGCCCACAACCGGTCGGCTTTGCCAGCACCGAGGCGGACGTGTTGCACCGCGGTATCGAAGACATTCGCGAGTGGCTGCGCAGCGGCGCGCACGGCGATGGACCGCCGAGCGTTCAGCGCGACATCACGTTTTATATCTGACGCACCGGTTCGCCCGCGCTAAAAATACCAGCGAAAACCGAGCGACGCGCCGATGGCGAAGTCGATGCCGGGGAACACGAAGAGCGCGGGATCGAGCTCGAGGTAGACCTCGATCGGCAGGGCCGCGAACATCAACGACAGGCCCAGTGGCAACCGAGCTGCGACGCCAAAGAAGTCGAAGCTTGAGTAATAAAAGCCCGCGCCAAAGCCGTAGCCGCGGTTGAAGATCGATAGCCACACGCCTGGGCCGACGTACGCTGACAGCGACAAGGTGCCGTTGTCGATGAGCTTGGCGAGTGTGAACAAATAGTCGGCGTGCAGCGACAGCCCCGCAGAAAACCCGCGGTAAAAACCGAAGCCCGCGCCAACGCCGACGACGAGGCCCTGCTCTGGTGTCACCATAAACTTGAGCGTCACCGCCGTCGGCGTGCCGATTTGGACACCAAGGCCGATGCCGTGAAACGCCGCCGGTTGTGCGGCTGCAGCGTGCTCACCGACCTCCACAGCAACGGGCACGGTGGTTGCCGTGCTGCCGGTGGTTGCCGTGCTCAGCGTTTCGGCCGCACCGTGCATCAGGCCCGCGTCAAGCGCCAACCGCAAGCTGTCGGCTCGGGCCTGGCTCGCACCCATGAACGCGAGCAGGCACGCGAGCAGGCACGCGGTTTTGTTCGGGCCATCAAGGTGCCGAGGGAGGACTTGCATTGCAACGCTCCAAGCGGCTGAGTTTTTGAGCCGCGAGCCCACCCTATGCTAATCACCATGCATGGCAAAGAAGACTGACGACCCGGCAAACGAAGAAGCCCCAAGCACCGGCGCTTCGCACCATACGCGTGCGAACTTATTTGACGTCGTCACTAAGCAACTTGAGCGCGGCTACGAAGCCATCAAGCTCGAGCCGCATATCGCGGCGATGCTATCGCAACCTAAAAACGAGCTCATCATCCACTTCCCGGTGAAGTTGAAAAACAACACCGTGAAAATGTTTAAGGGCTATCGGGTGCAGCATTCAAACACCCTCGGGCCGTTTAAGGGCGGCATCCGCTACCACCAAGACGTGTACTTGGACGAGTGCAAAGCGTTGGCGTCGTGGATGACGTGGAAATGTGCACTGGCGCGGTTGCCGTACGGTGGCGCCAAGGGCGGCTTGAAGTTCAATCCGGGCGACTACGACGCGGAAGACCTCGAGCGCATCACGCGTCGGTTCACCCACGCGCTCGGCAGCAATATCGGCCCCGAATGGGACATCCCAGCACCCGACGTCGGCACCAACAGCCAAACCATGGACTGGATGATGGACACGTACGTCAACATCATGAGCCAGCTCGACAGGCAAGCCGTCAAGCGCGTCGTCACGGGCAAGTCCATCGTGTGCGGTGGCTCGCAAGGTCGCGAAGCCGCCACGGGCCAAGGTGTTGTGTACTGCATTCAGGAATGGGCGCACGCGAAGAAGTTTAACCTCGACGGCAGCACGCTTGCGGTGCAGGGCTACGGCAACGTCGGCAGCAACACTGCGCGCATCTTGTCGCGTATGGGCGTGACCTTGACATCGGTGGGCGACCACACCGGGCACTATCGCAACCCCGAGGGGTTCAACCCGCACAAACTCGCGGACCACGTCAAAAAGCATCGCTCGCTTGAGGGCTACCCCGGCGGCAAGAAAATATCGCGCGAGGAGTTCTTCGCCAGCGAGGTCGACATCTTTGTGCCTGCAGCGCTTGAGTTGCAAATCGGCGCAGACGAGGCCAAAGAAATGCAGTGCAAGGTTGTGGTCGAGGGCGCAAACGGGCCCACCGACATCGAGGGCGAAGACATCTTGCTCAAGCGCGGCATCGACGTGGTGCCCGATATCTTGGCGAACTCGGGTGGTGTCATCGTGAGCTACTACGAATGGCTGCAAAACAAGCGCAGCGAGAGTTGGGAGCTTGAAGAGGTGCAGATGCGTTTGGAGCGTCGCATGCGCCGCGGCTACCAAAGCGTCGCGGACCGCATGCGTGAGCTCAAAACCGATATGCGCACGACGTGTTACGCGATCGCGCTCGAACGCCTGCGCGACACGTACAAGGCGCGCGGGATCTGGCCGTGACGCGCGGCGTGTGGTTGGTCGTCGTCGCGATGCTTTGTTGTGCGGTGGCGCGTGCAGATGACGCCACGCATTTTGGCATGGACGCAGCCGGCGCCTCGTCGACGCCGCAGGGGCGCACGTTCGGCGTCGGTCTACAGCTGGGCTACCCTACTGCGCTGACCGTGAAATACATGCTGCGGCCCGACCAAGGTTTGGTCGCGGGCATCGGCGGCTTCTCGGGCCTCGCTTACACGGCAGCCGCGCTCTCGCTGCACGCAGACTACTTGTGGCATCCGTTGTTGTTGGCCTCGACAGAGGTGTTCGGCTTGACGCTGTACGTCGGTGGCGGCGCGAACGTTTTGGTGTTCGCCGACGCGCGGCAAAAGACCTTCATCGCGAGCTTGGCGTACTACTACTACCCGACGAACCTGTGGGTCGCGGCCCGCGTCCCCCTCGGCGCAAACCTCGCGTTGTCGCAGCTGCCGTTTGAAATCTATCTCGAGGTGGTGCCGAGTATCTTGGTATTCCCGGCGTTAGGCTTTGGCGTCGGCGCCGCCATCGGAGGGCGTTTTTATTTTTGAGATCGCTGACGGTCGCGCGCATCGCGCTGTGTCGAGGGGCATGTCGAGGGCCATCGACTCACGGCGCTGGCGACGTTAAACGCAACAACGTGAGCCGCCCGAGCGTAAACATCCGATTAAACGCACCGGCGTTCACGCAGCGCGCATAGCTGTCACGCACCAGCTGCGCGCGGCCGCCGTCGTCGTCGAGCGCGGCAAAGAAGCGCGGTTCGTCAATGAGCACGAAAGGCCGTCGCTCGCTGAGCTGTGCGCGCACAAACGCATCGCACGACGTCATGTGCAACATCGCTTGTTCAAAGCGAAAGCCTTCGAAGATCTCGTCGACC
>JAYTVG010000973.1:0-1012 GCA_043744135.1 Deltaproteobacteria bacterium
ACAACACCAGGGCTGAAAACCCCCACGGGACGTACGCCAACGCCGGCTTGTCGCGCGCCAACACCGCGATGCCAAAAAACAACCCCGCCACCGTCATGCCGCCCGCACAGGCACCGACCGCGAGCAAAAGCCCGAGATGGAAGCGCTCGTACGCGATGTTGCCCGCCCCGACGAACATGCCGTGAAAAAACCAACCGCCGCAGTAGCGCAACAACAGCGCGCCCAGCGGCGCCGTGACGACGCCAACCGGCGCGAGCGTCGCGACCAGGGGCACGCCGACGACGTCGTTTTCTGCCACCAAGCGTCGCAAAAACACGCCAGCCATCGCGGTGCCGTACACAAGGTGAACGACCAGATACAAAGGGAAGGTCATGGCGTCGCGCTTGTCGGGCCGGCGTCGGCTTTGGTCAACACCCCGGTGCCGGGCGCGGGCGCTGACTTGAGCAGCCGCTCGAGGGTCGGCTTGTCAAAGCCCATCACCAAGGTCCCGGCCCAGTCGATGACGGGGATGCCGCCCGCGGGCGTGTTGGCGGCGCGCAGTTTCGCGCTCAGCTCCGCTTGCGCGCCGGGTGTTTTTTCAACGTCACGCTCGACGAAGGGCACCTGGTGCTCTTTCATCCACGCCTTGGTTTTTTTGCAGTAGCCGCACCACTGCGCTGAATACACCAACACGGTGCCGTCGGGCGGGGGCAGCGCTGCCGAGGCCGCTTGGCCTGTGCTGCCGTCGTAGCGCGACACCGCGGTGACGGCGTAGTTGCCGTCTGGCCGCTTGGTCGTCAGGTCAGCGAAAAATGCCGTGCGGTGTGCTTGGCGCTGCTCGGGAGTCTTGTTGAGATCGACCACCAGCACGTGCGCCTTCACGGGCTCGGGAACTTCAGCGACACTGCCGACCGCTTGGATATTGCCCTGCGCGTCGACAAACGAGAACAGCAGCCCGTTGGCGTCGTCGGTGACGACCGGCTCGCTGGGCGCATCTGCATCGGCTGGCACGTCGGTCGGCGCCGTGGTTGTG
>JAYTVG010000974.1:0-1010 GCA_043744135.1 Deltaproteobacteria bacterium
TTGAGACGCTGGCGGTGCCACCCAACAACAAAAACAACCCGGGGCCGTTTTCGCCCTCCTTGATCAACGACTCGCCCTTTTTACAGGTGGCGACTTCAAACGTGTCCATGACGTCGTGGCGCTGCTCGCGCGTCAGGGCCGAAAAAAACGGGTGCGTCGCGGTCAAGTTGCGCAAGAAGCGCTCGCGCGTGAACTGTCGCAGCGCGCGCGACACGCTGTCGTCTTGCGCGGCTGCGACAATCAGATCGCTGCGGCGCAGCTCGAGAACATCGACGTCACCTTTGGCAACGACGCTTGCTAGGCGCGGGTCGTCGGAGATGAGCGCCATCTCGCCAAACACGCTGCCGCGATGCAAGTGCGCTAGCGTAACGCCGCCGTCGTCGTCATCGATGTCGCGACGCACCAGCACTTCGCCATCAGCGACCACAAAGAAGCTCTCGCCGCGCTCGCCTTGACGGATGATCACTTCTTCATCCGCAAACCGACGCAGCTTCAGGCTGGACAAAACGTCGATGAACGCATCTTCGTTCAAAAAACTCAGCAGCGGCACGGTGGGCAATGCGTCGACGGGTAAGCCGTCGCGCGCTTCGTGAGAATTGTGCGGTGCACCCAACAACGCGCGTTTTGCTGCCTCTTCGAGCAACGCCGCGCCCTCGACAACGACGCTTTCAGCGCGCTCGTCGCGCGGCAGCACCGGGGTCGGATGCGCGAGGTGTTTTTGCAGATGCGGACTTTCTTGGCAGTACAAGGCGGCCGCGCCCGCGAGCGCATCTTCGTAGCCGGGCTCAAGCAGCAACACCATCTTTGTGGCGATGAGTCCAAACAGCGGTTGGCCAGATTGCAGTGCCTGACTTGCGATCGCCTTGTACACGTCGATGGCAAGGTCGCGTCGACCGCTGTTGAGCAGCGAATCCGCGATGCGAAAGCGCGCGCGCATGGTGCCGGGAACTGCCTGCACCACACCCGCGTAGTGTTGCAGGGCTGTGCGCCACTGACCGCGTTTAAAGGCG
>JAYTVG010000975.1:0-1008 GCA_043744135.1 Deltaproteobacteria bacterium
CCTGTTTAACAGCACGCCAGCACCAATCGCAGCAGGCACGCCGCACAGATTCATGAAGCTCAGCCAATACGTGCTTTGGGCGCGCGGAATCGCGAATGCAGCCTGCAGGTGCGCGGCCAAAAACGCGTTCAACACCAAGTACAATGCGAGCGGGCCACAAAACGCCAGCGCTAACGCCCACGTCGCAGGCAGCTTCACAGTGCCGGCGTAGGCCCGCAGCGTCGTCAAAAATGGTGCGTCGCTGGGCGCGCTAGAGATGTCCCGGACCGTGAACAAAGCGAGCACGCAAGCGGCGGTGAGCAGTGACGCCACGCTGAGCGCCGCGTTGACGCCGATGTGCTGCGACAGCGGGAGCATCGTGGAGTGGGCGACCGTCGCGCCGAGCGTAACCGCGACGCCGTTTAGGCCGTTGGCAAACGAACGTCGGTGAGGTGCGATGGCGCGCAACACCGTCGGTCCCATCAACGTCACCCACATAGCCGCGCCGACGCCGAGCACGAAGCGTCCGGCCACAACGGATCCATACGTCGGCAGCCAGGGCGACACGCCGCCGAGCACCAGCAGCACCCCCGCGAGGCGCAGTGAGCGCGCGAGCCCGATGCGCGCCGCTGCGATGCCGGTCAAGATCGGCACGACGCTTTTCACCATGGAGATGACGGTGATGAACAACGTTCCGTCGGTGCGCGCGACGCCGAGCGCCGTCGTCAGCTCGGGCATCAACGGGACAAATCCGATCCACGTCACACCAAACAGCGCGTACACGAGCGGCAACAACACGAGCAGTGTGCGCGAAGTCGCGGGCGAGGCCTCTGACGTCATGCGGTGGCTCCTTGCGTCGGCGCGTGTTGTTGCAGCCACGTCAACAGCGTCGGCCACAGCTTGCGGCGCGCCAACCCTCCCACGACCGCGCCAATGTGGCCGCCGTCGAGGATCTCGAGTTGTTTTTGGCTGCTGCCGTACCGTTCGTGGCCCGCGAGCGCAGACGCAAGCGGCACGATGTGATCGTGC
>JAYTVG010000976.1:0-3253 GCA_043744135.1 Deltaproteobacteria bacterium
GTTGCGAGAACTGTCCGACACGCTAAAACAGCGCGGGCTGGTGGTACCGGCTGGGGAACTCTCGTTGCAGGTGATGAACGGCGCCACGCCACTGGCCGATGATGGCTCTGCCCTCGACGTCTCGATGGCCTCGAT
The DNA here is from genome assembly GCA_043744135.1 of Deltaproteobacteria bacterium. Lineage (GTDB taxonomy): Bacteria > Myxococcota > UBA727 > UBA727 > VGSZ01 > JAYTVG01. The sequence continues at coordinate 136 of JAYTVG010000976.1, forward strand.
CTTGGTGCAGCCACAGTCCTGGCGCGCGTCCATGCTGGCGCTCGCAGCGCACAACGTCGATGTTGTCGTCGATTGCGGTCCCGGCACCGCGGTGAGCACGCTGTCGCTGGCGGTATTGCGGGGGCGCGGCATCACCGTGCTGAGCGCGACCGATAACGCCCAGCGCGCGCAATTTCTGCACCCCACGCAAGCGACACCTGCGCCCGTCCCCTACGCCGCGTTCGCGCCGCGCGCGGTGCGCCACGACGACCGCGTCAGCGTTGACAACGCGTTCGTTCGCGCCTGCAACCGTCCGCCCGTGTTCTTGCCAGGCATGACACCGACCACGGTGGAGTCGCCCATCGTCATCGCCGCAGCTAACGCGGGATTTCTCAGTGAGCTCGCGGGCGGTGGCCAAGTCACCGAGGCGGTGTTGCGCGCGCGCGTGCAGGAGCTGCGTGCGGGGTTGGCGCCGGGGCAAGGGATTATTTTCAACGCGTTGTACCTCGATCCGTATTTGTGGGGGCTGCACTTCAAAAAGGATCGTCTCGTCGTCAAGCTCAAAAGCGAAGGCGCGCCCATCTTGGGTGTCACCATCTCCGCGGGGATTCCACCGCTCGACGAGGCCGTCGCGTTGCTCGACGACTTGGTGCAAAACGGCATCACGCTCAACGCGTTTAAGCCCGGCACCGACGCGCAACTGCACGAGGTGCGCGCGATCGCGGCGGCCAGGCCACAGTTCAACATCTTCGTGCACATCGAGGGTGGCAAGGCAGGTGGTCACCACAGCTGGGAAGACCTCGACGATCTATTGGTGCGCAACTACGGCAAGCTGCGCGAACACAACAACATCATCGTCTGCGTCGGTGGGGGCATCGGTACTCAACAGCAAGCCACCGACTATTTGTTTGGCACCTGGTCTGAGCGCATGGGTGAAGTCGCGATGCCGGTCGACGCCGTGTTCCTCGGCACGCGTTTGATGGCGACGTTGGAAGCGCGCACCTCACCACAAGTGAAGGCGGCCTTAGTGGCAGCGCGTGGCAGCGATGCGTGGCCGACCGCAGCGCAACAGCAAGGAGGGGTCGCGGCGGGCAGAAGCTCGTTGGATGCGCCGATTTGGTACCTCGACAACGCTGCGGCGCGTGCCGGCACCCTGCTTGACAGCGTCGCGGGTGACGCAGCCAAGGTGCTGTCACGGCGCGCAGACATCATCGAGGCCCTCGCAAAAACGGCGAAGCCCTATTTTGGCGACGTCGAGCACATGACTCCGACGCAGGTGCTGTCACGCATGCGCGCGCTCATGACAACGCAGGGTGACGGCGAGGCGTCCACGTTTGACGATGCTGGCTGGGCGCAACGCTACGCACAGCTCGCGCGACGCTTCGCGCGCCGCGGCACCGATGCAGATGCGCTCGTGCACCCAGACGATGCGCGCGCCTTCGTCGCGATGTGCCGCGCGCCGGGCAAGCCCGTGCCGTTTGTACCGGTCATCGACGCTGATGTGCGCCGTTGGTTCAAGTCCGACAGTTTGTGGCAGTCGCACGACGCGCGCTTTGGCGCCGACGCCGTGCTGTGCATCCCAGGTCCCCAGGCGGTGCGCGGCATTGTGCAGCAAGACGAGCCCGTCGGTGTGGTGCTGCAGTCGTTTGCGGGCGCATTCGTGGCTGAGGCGGTGTCGCGCACAGGTGCCGATTCGCTGCCGTCGCTGCCGCGGGATCCGATCGCGCGCGCGCTCGTGCAGACGCACGCGGTCGACGAGCACGGCCTGTGGCACCCAAACCCGCTGCAGCGTCTGTTTTCGAGCGCGCATGCAACGACTGCCGAGCTAAACGTACGCGTCGAACGCGACCCCCATGGCGTCGTCACGTCAGCCCGTTTGGTAGACGCGCGCGATCGCACCGTTGCGCACGTGGCGTCGCGCGCCGGTGCGCTGTCGGCGTTTGCTGCGCTTCAAAGCGGTGAAGAACTCGATCTCTGTTTGAGCTGGCAGGACGACGTCACCGGCGGCCACCTGCGCCTTTCGCACGCGAAGTTCCTCACGACGCAAGCGGCGTTTTTTGCACGGGTGCTCTTTGCTGCCACCAGCGACAGCGGATCCGCCGCGCAAACCGCCGCCCCGCAGCCGGTCGCGCTGTTCGACACGGCAAAAGAGCCAGTGGCGCTCACGCGCGCGCAGCTGGCAGCGTTCTTTCGCGCCACCCATGACGACACCTCTCCGTCAACGCCCCCCCAAACCACCACAGCCACAGCCCCGTTGATGTTGACGTTCCCGCTGTGTTGGCGCGCAATTTTTCGTGCGCTCGTCGGCGCGCAACCGGACTTTTTGGCGTTGGTGCACGAGCGCGAGCAGACCTCGGGCACAGGCTTTGTGGTCGACGAGGCGCTACAGGCGCACGCGAAGGTGGTGTCGATCGAGTCACTCGCACAAGGCACGCGGGTGTTAACGACAGCATGGCTGACCCGCGCAAGCGGCGCAGAGGTGGCGCGCACCGAAAGTCACTTCTTTATTCGCCAAACTGTCAAAGTGGGCTCGATCGCCGATGTGCAACAGCATCGTGCGCTACGCGCGGAGCTCGAGCTGACGGCGCCCGAGCTGGCTTTTTTGCGGGAGTTGCCGTTTGTTACGTTAGGCGGGGAGGTCGTCGCGCCGTGTCGTGTGACGCTGGACGCTCACGCCACCACGGCGGGCGGCAGCGGCACGTTGTTGATGGGTGCGGCGGTGGTCGGTGCCATCGAGCTTCACGATCGTGGCGCGGGCGAACACCCCCTCGAGGTGTTGACGGCGCTGCTAGGCACTGCTGAACGCGCGCCGATCCCCGATGCTGCCCCCACGCTGCTTGGCACCAAACAGGGACGTGCGCCAACCCGCATGCACGCGTACGCGCACGCGAGCGGCGACCACAATCCACTCCACACCGACGTCGTGATGGCGCGCCTGGCTGGCTTTGACGCGCCCATCGTTCACGGCATGTGGACCGCGAGCCACGCGGTGCATCGGGTGGTGCGGCTCGCAGCGCACGGCGATGTGTCGCGGGTCCAACACATCGACGCCCGCTTCACGGCACCGCTTGCGCCCGGCGCCGCCATCAGCACATGCGTCAACGCCGTGGCGGTTAAAGACGGCGGCCGCGTGGTCGAC
>JAYTVG010000977.1:0-3251 GCA_043744135.1 Deltaproteobacteria bacterium
TCATCTCGCCGCGGGCCGCCATCACCTCGACCGGCAAGCAGCCCTCGAAGTACTTCGCCTCCTCGAACGCGTGGGGCGTGACCTTCTCGGCGGCCAGCATCGCGGCGAGGAACGCGGCGTACTGCTCGCGGTTCATGGGGCAGTTGAGGTAGTCGGCGCCGTCGCCTTTGCCGTAGCGCGACAGAAAATACGCACCGCTGGCGTCGGTTTCATCCACGCGCACGCTGTCGGCCTCTAAGATGGGCGCGATGGCGTCGTAAAAGCTCAGGCGCTCGGCGCCACACACACGCGCCAGATCGGCCGCCAACGCGTCCCCCGTCAGCGGCCCCGTGCACACCAGTGTGACGACGTCGTCGGTGGGCAGCGCCAAGACCTCGACGCTGTCGCGCGCCACCCCCGCGTCCGCCACGCCTGCCAGCACCGCGGCTGAAAACACCTCGCGATCGACAGCGAGCGCGTCGCCGGCGGGCACCCGCGCCTGCTGCGCGCACGCCATGATGAAACTGCCACCGCGGCGCATCTCCTCTTTGAGGAGGCCGACGGCGTTTTCAAGGTTCGCGGATCGAAATGAATTGCTGCACACGAGCTCGGCCAAGTTGTCGGTGACCTGGGCGGCGGTGCGCTTGAGCGGCTTTTGCTCCAACAGCACGACGTCGTGGCCGAGCCGAGCCAGCGTCACCGCGGCCTCACAGCCCGCCAACCCGCCGCCGATCACCCGCACGCGCATGCTTCAGTACTCACACAGCGCGGCCGCAAAAAACAGCACGGCCGCAAAAAACCGCACGCCCGCACAGATGAACAGCGTGCCCGCCCAAAACCCCAACACCGACGTGATGGATGAGCTGCTGCTGTGGGTCGCGCTCATGGCCGGCGGCGTGAAGGGTAAGGCGCGCGCCGATATCGTGCGGGCCGGTGGTGCCGAGCAGGCCCTCGACCAGCTCGCGAATGCGGCCACGGCGCGGGCGCGGGCCCAGCTCGCACGCGGTTTTTTGGCGTCGGGAGGCCATTTGTTGGGGGGTGCTGTGGCGCTCGGGCGCGCCGAGCGGTTGCGCCCGCCGCTGGTGTTGTTTGCGCGCGGAGGCTTGGCGTACGAACCACCCGGCCCGATGATCGGCGTGGTGGGTGCGCGCCAATGCACCGCCGCCGGCGCAAAACACGCGCACCAAATCGCGCGCGAGCTCGTGCAGTGCGGTGCCACCGTGGTATCGGGCGGCGCCATCGGCATTGACGTCGCTGCCCACGAGGGGGCGGTGCTGGCGGGCGGGCGCACCATCGCGGTGCTCGGCACCACCGTGCGCGCCGACGGCACAAACGAGCGTCCTGCCACCATCCGCAGCTTGTTTGAAAGCGCGCCTGACGACACGCTGAGCGTGACGGCGTACGGCCCTTGGATGCAGCCGCACTTTGGCCACTTCGCCGCCCGCAACGACTTGCTGGCTGGCATGTGTGACGCCGTCATCGTGGTGCAGGGTGCCGCCGGCTCTGGGACCCGACACACCGTGCACGCCGCCCGCATGCGCGGCATCGCGCTGTTTGCGCTGCCCGGTGACGTCGACGCGCCCACAAGCGCCATCCCAAACGCGCTGCTGCGTGCCGGTCGGCCCTATTTGCCTGGGGGCAGCGGCCAAAGCGACCTCGGGTTGGTCGCGTCCAGCCCGGCGCCAGCGCTTGCGACGGCGACGCCGCTTGTCACGGGGCTACAAGGCCTACAAGCTGCGGTGTGGCGGGGCCTGCAAAACGAGCCAGAGCACGTCGAGCGCCTGATCGCACGCGTGAGCGCTGCGGGCGGCTGCACGGCCAGCGAGGTGCTTGCGGCGCTCACCGAGCTTGAGCTGCAGGGACATGCGGTCGTCGTGGCTGCTGGAGTGGCGCGCGCGCGCTAACCGTCAATCTGGCGAATCCCCTGGTTTTTTACGCGGCTGGGTGCCAGACCGTGCTCGCTTTTCAGGCACTGCCCGCTGGGTGCCGTGACTTCGACGCGACATCGATCCCGTGGGCGCACCGGCCTGCAAAGGAAACGCAATGACTGGCACCGTGGCGCAAAGCCCCTCGCAGCTGATGAAGGGTGCCCGCGCTGACGTCACCCAGTGCGTCGGCGACACACCGATCGTGCGGCTCAACAAGGTCGCGGCGCACCTGCAGCCCCACGTTGAGATCTACGGCAAGCTTGAATTCATGAACCCAGGCGGTTCCGTCAAAGATCGCATCGGCATGCACATGATCGACGTCGCTGAGCGTGACGGCCTGCTCAAGCCTGGCGGCACGATCATCGAGGCCACCAGCGGCAACACCGGCATGGGCCTGGCCATGACTGCGGCCGTGCGCGGTTACAAATGCGTCTTTGTGATGGCCGATAAGCAAAGCGAGGAAAAGCGCACCGCACTGCGCTCGACCGGCGCGCAGGTTGTCATTTGCCCCACCAACGTCGAGGCGGAGGACCCGCGCAGCTACTACTCGGTGGCGAAGCGCTTAGCCGCCGAGACCCCCAACAGCTACTACGCTAAGCAGTACTGGAACCCGGCCAACCCCGAGGCGCACTACCAAAAAACCGGCCCCGAGATTTGGCGCCAAACTGGCGGCGAGCTCGACGCGCTCATCATCGCCATCGGCACCGGTGGCACCGTGGTCGGCACTGGACGGTACTTGAAGGAGCAAAAGCCCAGCACGCAGGTCATCGGCGTCGACCCGGTCGGCAGCATCTACTACGACCTGTTTCACACCGGCAAGTGGCCAAAACCGCACAGCTATTACGTCGAGGGCTTCGGCGAAGACTTTATGCCCAGCACCATGGATCTGAAGATCATGGATGACATCGTGCAGGTCAACGATCGCGAGAGTTTTTCGATGGCACGTCGGCTGATTCGCGAGGAGGGCCTGCTGTGCGGCGGCTCCTCTGGCAGCGTGATCGCGGGCGCCATCAAGTACGCAGAGCGCATCAGCAAGCTGCCGCGCACCACCGACAAACCGTTTCGCATCTTGGCCATCATCGCGGACAGCTCGTCGCGCTACCTTTCGAAGTTTCTCAACGACGAGTGGCTCAAAGACGCGGGCCTGTTGGATCGCGACCCGCTCGCCGGCACGCTGTCGGGCACCGTCGACGAAATCGTCAAGCGCAAAGGCGGCAAGGTTATCTCTGCGGAGCCAAGCGACGCGCTCGGCATCGTTATCGATCGCATGAAGACGCACGGCATCTCGCAACTTCCCGTGCTCAATAAAGACGGCTCGCTTGCGGGTATCGTGTCTGAGGTCAA
>JAYTVG010000978.1:0-3244 GCA_043744135.1 Deltaproteobacteria bacterium
CTCAAAACCAGCCCAACGCAGTCGAAATCAACCCAGCCCCTCGCGGGGTCCAGGGCAGCGCCCGCAAACAACCAGCCCAACGCAGTCGAAATTAACCAACCCAACGCGCCAAAAAATCACCCTCGTGAAACAAGCACCGAGGTGGTGCAAATGACAAAGAGCCAAACAGCCGCGCGCGAGCGATTGCTCAACAGCGTCGACACGGGACTGGCCGCGCAGCGCGACGCCGTCAACGCCGCACAGCTGCAGCTGCAAGCGCGCGGTGTGGTGGCGGGGGATCGGGTGTGCGCGCAGCTGCCAAACAACACCGATCACATCGCACAGTTTTTGGCGTGCTGGCGCATCGGCGCCGTCTGGGTGCCCATCAACACCAGCTACGGTGCTGATGAGGTGCAGCACGTGCTCGACGACGCCACGCCGACGCTGGTGCTCGGCAGCGCCCTGACGCCGCGCGCACCGCCAGCGCCGCGCGACCATGACGACCTGGCGTTGTTGATGTACACCTCGGGCACCACCGGCAAAAGCAAGGGTTGCGCGCTGAGCGCCAACAACGTCGTGGACGCCGTCGCCAGCTTGATGCAGGCATGGGAGGTGAGCGCACACGACACGGTCGTACACGCGCTGCCGCTGTTTCACGTGCATGGCTTGTGCGTCGCGCTGTGTGGCGCGCTGTTGTCCGGCGCGCGCGTGACGTTGTTGGAGAAATTTTCGCCCGCGGCGGTGGTGCGTGCCATCGCCGACGGCGGCACGGTGTTTATGGGCGTGCCCACCATGTACCGCCGCTTGCTCGAGCACCTCGACAACCACCCGGAACACTGCGCGGTGCTCTCTCGCGCGCGGCTGTTTTGCTCGGGATCCGCACCGCTCCCCGTCGCCGATTTTCAAGCGTGGTTTGCGCGCACGGGCCACCACATCGTCGAGCGCTACGGCATGAGCGAGACCCTCATCACGCTGTCAAACCCGCTGCACGGCACGCGCAAGGCCGGCACCGTGGGGCTGCCGCTCGCGGGTGTCGAGGTCCGCATCGTCGACGACGAGCTGTGGGTGCGCGGCCCTGGCGTGATGCGCGGCTATTGGCACAATGCGGACGCCACACGCGCAGTGTTTGACCCACCCGCACAGCGCGACACCGAGGCGCGCGACACCGAAGCGCCCGGAGACCACGACCGGTGGCTTAAGACCGGCGACGCCGCGCGCATCGACGCCGACGGCTACCTCACCATCTTGGGCCGCATCGGTGTGGACTTCGCAAAAGTGGGCGGCTTTAAGGTCTCGCTCGTCGAGGTTGAGCAAGCGCTCAGCGTTCACCCGCGCGTCGCTGAGGTGGCTGTGGTGGGCGTGCCAGATTCGGTGTGGGGTGAGCGTTTGGTCGCTTGCGTCGTCGTCACGGGCGCGCCAATGACACTCGCGGAGTTGACGGCGGGATTGACATTGGCGTCGCACAAACACCCGCGCGAGGTGGTGGTCGTGGACGCGCTGCCCAAAACGGCGCTCGGCAAAGTGCAAAAAAAACGCTTGGCGCAACAGCTTGCGCAACAGCTTGCGGGCGGCCGCGCGTGATGGGGATGGCCGCATTCACGCATCGGTGAAACACTGCCCGCGTGCTTGCCTCCATCGTTTTGCCGCTGCTTGCCGTCGCCAGCACCCTGGCACCTCAACCCGCGTTCGGCTTGGTGTTTGGCGTCGTGTGTGCGCTGACGCTGAAAAACCCCTACGCGGCGCACACCAAAAAAATCGCCACCACTGCGCTGATGACATCCGTCGTGTTGCTCGGCTTCGGCATGAATCTGCTCGCGGTGTTGCGCGCGGGACGGGACGGCTTTTTAGCCGCTGCCGTCGGCATCACGCTGACGCTGACGGTGGGTTGGCTGTTGGCGCGTGCGTTCGCGGTGCCACATACCACGGGGTGGCTCATCAGCATCGGCACCGCCATTTGCGGCGGCAGTGCCATTGCCGCGTGCGCACCGGTGCTGGGCGCCAACGACGAAGAGATGGCCGCCTCGACGGGTACGGTGTTTGTCCTAAACGCCGTCGCACTGTTGACGTTTCCGACGGTGGGGCACGCGCTGGCGCTGTCGGATCACCAGTTTGGCATGCTGGCGGCGCTGGCCATCCACGACACCTCGTCGGTGGTGGGTGCGGCGTCCGCCTATTCAAAGCCCGCGCTCGACCTCGCCGTCACCGTCAAGCTCGCGCGCGCGCTGTTCATTTTGCCGCTGCCGTTGGTGTTGATGGCGACGCACAAGCGCAGCGGCGGCAGCAGGGCGCCAAAGCCGTGGTTCGTGCTGCTGTTTTTGACCGCAGCCGCGCTCGTGAGCGCGCTGCCGGCGCTCCGACCGCTCGGCCACACGCTCGCCACCGTCGGCAAGCACGGGCTCGGGTTGGCGTTGTTTGCCGTCGGCTTGGGCTTGTCTGCGAAAACGCTGCGCGCGGTGGGGCCGCGGCCGCTGCTGCTGGGCGTGGTGTTGTGGCTGTTGGTCACGGCAGGGACGCTGACCGCCGTGCGCGCAGGATGGGTGTGAACGCTGATGGCAGCGCGAGGCTTGCAGCGACCTGATCTCGGCGACTGCACGCAGCAGGCGCCACGCACTGCGCATTTGCAGCTCAAACCGATGGCCAAAACCGGTTTAAATCGGGTCCACACACATCGCCGATGTAGGGCAATGTCTCATCCTCCGTTTGGCAGCGAACGCGCGTGAACGATGCGCGATAACGTCGAAGTACCTTCGTCACAACGGAAGCGCCATGACCATCAAGCCCGCCAGCCGCAAAGGTTCCGCAACAGCCACTGGCGCACCCGAGGGTGATGTCGACGTGGCCGCATGCGCCGAAGAACAAGACGTCGGTGGTGGTGCAGCGCCCAAGGCAAAGCCAGCCCCAAGCGTGCAAGCGGGTGCGCGCAACCGCGTGAAAGCGACCGAAGCAGCCCTGCGCAACCAACTCAACGCCTCCGTGCCGACGCGCACCGGTGGCGCGGATCTGCGCCTCGCGCCGCCGTTGCCAAACGCCCCCGGCGGTGACGATCCGGTGCGCGGCTTGGGGCTCGGCGACGTCGGCCTCGGCAACGACGGCGCGTCGAGCACGGATCCCGAAGCGGCCAAGGCCCGCGCTGCCATCCGCACCGCCCTCGGCATGCCACAAGACGCACCGTTGACGCCCAAAGCGCTGGCCGACGCGCTCAAATCGCGCGAACCCGCCGTGCTCGAAGCTCTCAAGGACCTCGGCTTAGACCCCGGCACGTCGC